>NZ_JARTVT010000099.1:0-1037 GCF_029625685.1 Mesorhizobium sp. WSM4976 | reverse complement strand
TGTGGAGCTTCAACAGGTTGTCCTCGATCAGGGCGAGGCGACTGATAGGCGTTTTTGACTTTAGGCTGCCATGTGGACGATGCCAATTGTATCTGTGCAGCCAGACAGGCAGTTCGGCGGCACGATGATCGGATGTCGGATAGGCAATGGCGTAGGCCCATTCGCGCAGTGCTGTCTGGATGAAGCGCTCGGCCTTGCCATTGGTCTTGGGCGTATAGGGTCTTGTCGTGACGTGCTTGAGGCCGAGATCGCGGCAGGCCTTGGCGAAGGCCTTTGATCTGTAGCAGGAGCCGTTGTCGGTCATGACGCGGGCTATCGTGACGCCGAGGCTGGCGTAATAGGCGACCGCGGCCTTGAGGAAGGCGATGGCGCACTCCTTTTTCTCGTCGGGCAGGATTTGCGAGAAGGCGATGCGGGACGCGTCGTCGATGCAGACATGGACGAACTCCCAGCCGGCGCCGCGCGACTTGCCCTTTTGCGGATCGCCGGTGATACGATGGCCGACTTGGCTGAAGCGGCCGAGCTTCTTGATGTCGATATGGATCATCTCGCCGGGATGCTCCCGCTCGTAGCGCCGGACCGGTTCGGCCGGCTCGATATCCCTGAGCCGCGACAGCCCGGCACGCTTGAGAACCCGGCTGACGGTGGCGGGCGAGACGCCGACCTCATGGGCGATGTGCTTGCCGGTCAGCCGCTGGCGACGCAAGGCTGCGATGCGCTCGGCCACGGACTGTTCGGTCAGGCTCGGCATGACGGTGGGCCGCGACGAGCGGTCGACCATGCCGGCCCGCCCTTTGGTCTTATAGCGCTCGACCCAGCGCGCCACGATCTTGGCCGACACGCCATAGACGCGCGCCGCATGGGCTTTGGAAAAAGCGCCTTCTATCACCGATAACGCCATCTCCTCTCGACGCAGCGGTGTGAGACGGGCATTCTTGTGGATGTTCATTCGGACCCTCCGATGGATGCTGAAGCGTGGTAACTCCAGTCTCCTCGGTCCGGTCCGAATGGACAACCTCTCGAAAGCTCACACCTAG
>NZ_JARTVT010000098.1:0-1057 GCF_029625685.1 Mesorhizobium sp. WSM4976 | reverse complement strand
GACGACGAGGCCCTTGCTTCCCCGTTCGTCAAATGCCTCCTGCGGCTCATTCGTACTCAGGATTCCTTCGGCTTATGGGAAGGCCATTCGGATGCCGAGCTGCTGGCCGAGTTCATCATCACCAAGCAACAGCAACGTGCGGTACCCTTTGGCGGCGATCCCGATCCTGACGCGCTGTGGAGGCTCGACATGTTTTACACCGCCGTAGCGCTTGCGATCGAGGAGCGCTCCGGCGTGTCGACGTCGCCGACAATAGAAATGAAACCCGTGGGGGCTTCCGGCGGTTGGGCGTTCTGTCGAGACGTCCACCGGTTCGGCTTCGAGACTTTCCGCAAACTTGCTGAGGCCGGTACGAAACTGGTCGACGATGCGACTGCAGCCATTGAAGCCTAGCCCGAGATGGAGCGCATCAAGAAACCATTGTTCCAGGAAGGATCTATGTCAGACCTAGATAGGATGAGGAAAAAAGTCTGAAAGCTCCAGTTGCGTGCAGCTATTGCCAAGATGGCATTGCAGGACCTCGTCGAGGGTCTGCCGGGCAAGTGGGCCGACATACAGGAAGTCGCCGAGAAAACCCAAGCCGTTTATGCCGAGTTGGATGTTGCCAAGAGAGAACTCGCTTCAATGAAGAATTTAGGATGATGCGCACATTCACCACCCGTGACGGCTCCATTTGGATGCCGCCGTACCTGACCTCCATCGATAGCAAATCTGCATCGGCTGCTGCCGTTGTTTCAAGGTCTGCTCGCGCGATGTCATGCATCTTCACGGCGTTGATGATGCGGGTGAAATCCTCGCCCCTGCGATGACGAGGACGACGATTTCGACGGCAAGCTCAATCGCATGATCATGGTTGTCGATGATGCCGGCCGCTGCATAGGCTGCGGAGCCTGCGGCCGCGTCTGCCCCAAGAACTGCCAGACGCATGTTCCGGCCGACGAGCTCGCAACATGATCTGGCGAAAACCAGGGGAGCGGCGTGCACTTCATCTTTTTGTCGGCTCGTGGGGCTGGTCCTGTGCAGCAATGCGTCGATGGTTTACTTCGCTTTGGATTCG
>NZ_JARTVT010000097.1:0-1071 GCF_029625685.1 Mesorhizobium sp. WSM4976 | reverse complement strand
GCTTGAAGTGTTGTCGTCGGATTTTGAGGGACTTTATTCGAAGGTTGGTCGTCCCTCGATCGCGCCGGAGAAGCTGCTTCGGGCTTTGCTGCTGCAGGCATTTTACTCGATCCGGTCGGAACGGCAGTTGATGGAGCAGTTAGGCTATAACCTGCTGTTGCGCTGGTTCGTCGGCCTGTCGATGGATGCCGAGATCTGGGACGCCACGGTTTTCACCAAGAACCGGGAGAGGCTTCTATCGGGCGATGTGGCAAGCAAGTTCCTGGCCGCCGTGGTGGCGCAGGCGCGCGGGCGTAATCTGCTGTCGGATGAGCACTTCTCAGTGGATGGGACACTGATCGAGGCGTGGGCTTCGATCAAGAGCTTCCGTCCCAAGGACGGTAGTGGCGAACCACCTAGCCCGGGTCGCAATGGGGAGCGCGACTTTCACGGCGAGAAGCGTTCCAACAAGACACATGCTTCCACGACCGATCCCGATGCCAAGCTGTACCGCAAGGCCACGGGCCAACCCTCGCGCATCGCCTTCATGGGTCATGTCCTGATGGAGAACCGCAACGGTTTGGTGATCGGCGCGACGCTGACGCCGGCGACCGGGACAGCCGAGCGGGAAGCGGCACTGGCGTTGGTGGATCGATTGGGCGCCAAGCGGCGGATCACGCTCGGCGCGGACAAGGCCTACGACGCGCGCGAGTTTGTCGCCGCCCTGCGCAAGCGCAAGGTCACCCCGCACATTGCCAAGCATGAGTATGTCGACAAGAACGGCATCCTGCGCCGAAGCGCTCTCGATGCGCGCACGACGAGGCATCCCGGCTATGCGGTCAGCCTGCGCATTCGTAAGCGGATCGAAGAGGTCTTCGGCTGGATCAAGACCATCGCAAGCCTTCGCAAAACACGCCATCGAGGGACCGAGAAGGTGGATTGGACGTTCGCCCTGACCGTCGCCGCCTACAACCTGGTCCGGCTGCCAAAGCTGATGGCCACGGCCTAACTGCGCCCGCAATCCACCTCACACCGGCCGATCGCGGCAAAACCGGCCGAAACAGCCGCTAAAATGACCCTCGCATAAGCCGA
>NZ_JARTVT010000096.1:0-1080 GCF_029625685.1 Mesorhizobium sp. WSM4976 | reverse complement strand
GACCTCATTGCAAGCCGGATTGAGCGAAGCTGCGGGTCGGTCTGGCGCTATGGGGATTGTAGCCCTGAGAAGCGGTGGGGATTGTCTTTGCCAGCCCGATGAACGGCGTTCGCGGTTCGACCACAGCGATGGGCAGCATGGCGGAAGGCAAAACCGTGATGGCGTGAACCGTCAGACAGGCAGCAGTGGCCTCTATCGCCGGGCTGGCTGCGTGCGGCTTTGTGCGGTGGGACAAAGGTCTGGGTGCCGGCGCGCATGGCGACGGGTGCCGAACCAGATGATGTGGACGCACCCGGCCTGATCATGAGGTGTCATTCCAGAAGGGGTTCGGCGGCGCCTGTCCGCATCGCCAGGTGGCGAGCGTGACCATCGCCCCTCCGCAGTATGGGCAGCGATGCGTCAACGTCAGGCGCTCGGCGGCGACAGCGGCGCTTTCGGCACTCGGTTCGAGATTGTTCTGCTGCTGGCTGGCCAGCAATCGGCGGCACAGGCCGAGCTTGGCGGCGCGATGACCGTTGGCGAGGAAGCCGTAGTGGCGGATGCGGTGGAAGCCGTCGGGCAGCGTGTGCAGGAGGAAGCGGCGGATGAACTCATGGGCATCGAGCGTCATGACCTTCGTCCTGCCGCCATGACGATAATCCCGCCAGCGGAACGCGACGCGATCCTCGGCCATGCTGACCAGCCGGGAATTGGCGATGGCGACGCGATGGGTGTAGCGGCCAAGATAAGCCAGCACCTGTTGCGGCCCGCCGAAGGGCGGCTTGGCATAGACGACCCATTCGAGGCGACGGACTTCGGCGAGCAAGCGGGCGAAGGCATCGGGCTTTGCCAGGTGGGCGAGATCACCGAAGAAGCCCAGCCAGCCCGCATCATGGGCCACTCGCAGTTCCTCCAGGAAGCGGCGGCGAAACAGGCGCGACAGCACGCGCACGGGTAAAAAGAATCCCGGCCTGCACGAGATCCAGCGTATGCAGTCGGGCGAGATGCCACCGCCCGGCACGATGCAATGCAGGTGGGGATGGTAGGTGAGAGTCTGGCCCCAGCTGTGCAGCACTGCGATGAGGCCGATCTCAGCGCCTA
>NZ_JARTVT010000095.1:0-1176 GCF_029625685.1 Mesorhizobium sp. WSM4976 | reverse complement strand
GCGGGGCTGGCGATCCTCAAGCACACCTTCAACCTGTCGGATGAGGTGCTGTGCGAGCGCTGGGTGGAGAACCCTTATTTCCAGTATCTCACCGGCGAGACGTTCTTTTGCCATACGCTGCCGTTCGACCGCTCCTCGATGACGCGTTGGCGCAGCCGTATGGGCGAGGAGCGGATTATGGTGCTGTTGCAGGAGAGCCTCAGCCTCGCGGTCAAGACCGGGGCGATGAAACCGGCCGACACGCGCCAGGTGATCGTCGACACCACCGTGCAGCCGAAGAACGTCATGTTCCCGACCGACGCCAAGCTCATCCATCGGGCACGCGAACGGCTGGTGCGGCTGGCCAAGAGGACGGGTCTCCATTTGCGCCAGAGTTATGTGCGGGTCGGCAAGCTGGCGCTGATCAGCCACCAGCGCTATGCCCACGCCAAGCAGTTCAAGCGGGCCAACAAGGCGCTACGCAAGCTCAAGACCTATCTCGGCCGGACCATTCGCGACATTGGTCGCCAGATCGCCGGCGATCAGGGGCTGGACGCTGTTCAAATGGCCGCTCTACCAGGCCGCCACCGTTCTCGAGCAACGCCAGCGCCAGCGCGGCCGCAAGATCTACAGCCTGCACGCACACGAGGTGGAATGCATCGGCAAGGGCAAGGCGCATGCGCCCTACGAGTTCGGGGTGAAGGTGTCGGTGGCCACCACGCTGAAGCGCTCCAGGGGCGGCCAGTTCGCCCTGCATGCAAAAGCACTGCCCGGCAATCCCTATGACGGCCACACGCTGGCAAGCGTCATCCCCGACATGGAAAAGACCATCGGCAACGAGATCGGCCGCATCCTCGCCGACGCCGGCTATCGCGGCCACAACGCACCGCAGAGCCACAAGCTCAGGGTCTTCACCGCGGGCCAGAAACGCCGCGTCACCCCAGCCATCAAGCGCCAGATGCGACGGCGGTCGGCGGTCGAGCCCGTCATCGGCCACATCAAGAGCGAACACAGAATGGGCCGCAACTACCTCGCCGGCCAGCAGGGCGACACCCTCAACGCCATCCTGGCCGCCGCCGGCTACAACTTCTCCCTCCTGCTCAGGTGGCTGAAGGGGTTTTTGTCGCTCTTGATTGCCCTGCTTCAAATCCGGCCGAAGCCGGTCGCCGCTTAGGGCTCGGATTGTTCACGGTCGAC
>NZ_JARTVT010000094.1:0-1239 GCF_029625685.1 Mesorhizobium sp. WSM4976 | reverse complement strand
TGGCCTGCTGCCGGTTTCGTGGACACCGAGATAAGGTGTTTGACGGAACTGGAGAGTGGGAATGCAAAGAAGGAAGTTCAGCCGCGAGTTCAAGCTTGAGGCGGTGAGATTGATCAAGGATCGGGGCGTTGCGGTGGCCCAGGCTGCCCGCGACCTCGATGTCCACGAGAACGTGCTGCGCAAATGGGTGCGCGATCTGTCGACGGATCCTCAGCATGCGTTTCCCGGCCACGGGCAGATGAAGCCGGAGCAGCTCGAGATTGACCGGCTGCGCAAGGAAGTGGCGAAGCTGAAGGCGGAGCGCGACATCCTAAAAAAGGCCGCAGCCTACTTCGCGAGGGAAGTGACATGAGGTTCGCTTTCATCGCGAGGCACCGGGGCATCTGGCCGGTGGCATGGCTGTGTGATGCGTTGGATGTCTCCCGGTCGGGCTTCCATGCCTGGCTCAACCGCAGCCCCAGCACGCGATCCCGGCATGATGAGGCGCTGGTGACGGCGATCGACCGGAGCTTCAAGAGCAGCGACCGAATCTATGGCGCTCGCCGTGTCTGGCATGACGTGCTGGCCGAAGGGTTGTCTTGCGGCCTGCATCGCATCGAGCGGCTCATGCGCCAGAACGGGCTGCGTGCCCGGCCTCGGCGCCGTGGGCTGCCGAAGGATACCGGCGAGCGAGCAGCTGTGTCGGACAATCTCCTCGACCGCGCCTTCGAGGCGTCGGCCCCGAACCAGAAGTGGGTCGCCGACTTCACCTATATCTGGACCGCCGAAGGATGGCTCTACGTTGCGGCCGTCGTCGATCTGTTCTCCAGGCGTGTCGTCGGCTGGGCGATGAAGGCCGAGATGACGGCGCAGCTCGTCACCGACGCCCTGATCATGGCGATCTGGAGGAGAGGCAAGCCGGACAGCCTGCTGCACCACAGCGACCAGGGCAGCCAATACACCAGCGAGCAGTTCCAGCGTCTGATGACCGATCATGGCATCACCTGCTCGATGAGCCGGTCGGGCAACGTCTGGGACAATGCTGCGATGGAGAGCTTCTTCTCGTCGCTCAAGACCGAGCGGACAGCCCGCAAGGTCTACAGGACGAGAGATGATGCGAGGGCGGATGTGTTCGATTACATCGAGCGCTTCTATAACCCTCGGCGAAGGCACTCGACGCTAGGCTATCTGAGCCCCGTCGAGTTCGAGGAACAAGCTATGCTAGCTTAACCTCGTGTCCGAAAAACCGGCAGCAGGCCA
>NZ_JARTVT010000093.1:0-1261 GCF_029625685.1 Mesorhizobium sp. WSM4976 | reverse complement strand
GGTCGTGTCCCATCAGGTGGTGTAGCTGAGGGTTATGAAGCCGCTCGCGAGCGCGCCGTTAGCAGCGCTGTAGCGAGTGAGCGGCGTGTCGGTGGTCATCGGCGCTTTCCGGTAGGGTTTGGTTGTTGACGCCAACCCATTTCGGAAGGACCACCGATGACCGACGACATGATGAACCTGCGCACGCTCGTGGAGAAGACCCCGGATGCCGATCTGCTGCGCGAGATGATCGGCTTTGCCGCCGAGCGGCTGATGGAACTGGAGGTGGGCGCGGCCACCGGTGCCGGCTATGGCGAGAAGAGCGCGCTGCGGCTCGCTCAACGCAACGGCTACCGCGAGCGGGATTGGGAGACGCGAGCGGGAAGCGTCGAGCTGCGCATTCCCAAGCTCAGGAAGGGCTCCTACTTCCCGAGCTTCCTCGAACCGCGCCGCATGGCCGAGAAGGCGCTCACCGCCGTCATCCAGGAAGCCTATGTGCAGGGCATCTCAACGCGCTCGGTCGACGACCTGGTCAAGGCGATGGGCATGAGCGGCATCTCCAAGAGCCAGGTCTCGCGGCTGTGCGAGGAGATCGACGGCAAGGTGAAAGCCTTCCTCGAGCGGCCGATCGAGGGCGATTGGCCATACTTGTGGATCGACGCCACTTACCTGAAGGTGCGCCGCGGTGGGCGCATCGTATCGGTCGCCGTCATCATCGCCGTCGGCGTCAATGCGGACGGCCGGCGCGAGGTGCTTGGCATGGAGATCGGCGCCTCGGAGGCCGAGCCGATCTGGACCGAGTTCCTGCGCAAGCTGACACGTCGCGGCCTGCGCGGCGTCAAGCTCGTCGTCTCAGACGCACATGAAGGCCTCAAGGCGGCCGTCACCAAGGTGCTGTGCGCCACGTGGCAGAGATGCCGCGTCCACTTCATGAGGAACGTGCTGGCGCACGCCGGCAAGAGCGGCCGCCGGGTCGTCTCGGCCTTCATCGCCACCGCCTTCGCCCAGGAAACACCCGAGGCCGCGAGCACCCAATGGCGCGCCGTGGCTGATCAGATCCGGCCCAAGGTCCCGAAGCTGGCGTCAATCATGGATGACGCCGAGCCCGACGTGCTGGCCTATATGACCTTCCCGAAGGAACATCGCGCCAAGCTCCACTCGACGAATCCGATCGAGCGTCTCAACGGCGAGATCAAGCGACGCACCGAGGTCGTCGGAATCTTCCCGAACGACGATGCGATCATGCGCCTCGTCGGGGCGCTGCTGCTCGAACAGAATGATG
>NZ_JARTVT010000092.1:0-1293 GCF_029625685.1 Mesorhizobium sp. WSM4976 | reverse complement strand
TGCCCTTCCCGAGAGATGGGTGACAGTTCATTCCGGATAGATGGGTTACACTTTTGGCCCTTTGCAAGGAGAGCAAGGTGCCTTGGAAGGAGTGTAACGTCATGGACGAGCGGCTTAAGTTCGTGGCCCGTCTGCTGGACGGAGAGAAGATGGCGGTCCTTTGCCGGGAGTTCGATATCTCGCGCAAGACCGGCTACAAGATCCTCGCGCGCTACAATGATAGCGGCCTTGAGGGGCTGACGGATCGGTCACGCCGGCCCTATCGCCACGCCAATCAGCTTCCGTTTCAAATCGAGAAGCTGATTGTGCGCCTGAAGCAGGACAAGCCGACTTGGGGTGCGCCTAAGATACGCGAGCGGCTGGCCCGGCTCTATCCGGATGTGCACAGGCCTGCGATCTCGACGGTGCATGCGGTGCTCGACCGGCACGGTATGGTCGAGCACCGCAAGCGACGGCGCAACAAGGCGACGGGGACGCCACTTTCAAGCAGCTGTCGACCCAATGATCTGTGGTGTGCCGACTACAAGGGCGAGTTCATGCTCACCGATCGGCGCTATTGCTATCCGCTGACGATCACTGACTTCGCCAGCCGATATCTCATTGCCTGCGAGGCGCTGTCGACCACCAAGGAAGCCTATGCCTTCACCGTGTTCGAGAGCGTTTTCAAGGAGTTCGGTCTGCCCCGCGCCATCAGGACCGACAATGGCGTTCCCTTCGCCAGCCCCAACGCGCTCTTCAACCTCAGCAAGCTGTCGGTCTGGTGGCTGCGCCTGGGCATCGACATCGAGCGCATCCAGCCGGGCTGCCCACAGCAGAACGGGCGCCACGAGCGCATGCACCTCACCCTGAAGAAGGAAGCCACCAAACCGGCTGGCGCCAATTTCCTTCAGCAACAGGCCAGGTTCGATGACTTCATCGACGAGTTCAACTCAGAGCGCCCGCATCAGGCGCTCGGCATGGACTGCCCGGCAGAGCGCTACACGCCCTCAACGCGCCCCTACACTGGCTTGCCCGAGCTCGACTATCCGTTTCACGATAAGGCCGTCACCGTCACCACCTGCGGTCGCATCTGCTACAATCGCAAGAAGATCAACCTTAGCCTCGTCTTTGCCGGCCAGACCGTCGGCATCAAACAGATCGAAGACCATATCTGGCTTGCCAGCTTCATGGACTATGACTTGGGGTACTTTGATGATGAGACATGCAGGCTCGAACCACTCCACAACCCCTTCGGGCCAAAAGTGTTACCCATGTCTCCGGTATAAACTGTAACCTATGTGTCCGGAACGGACC
>NZ_JARTVT010000091.1:0-1329 GCF_029625685.1 Mesorhizobium sp. WSM4976 | reverse complement strand
TGTCCAGCCGATAGATGGGTAACACTTTGAACCGGATACATGGGTTACAGTTTTCCCCCTGAGTTGCTGTCCGCCGCTGTGCCGTCTGGTCTGGGTTGGACGGCACTGCGGCGGACCAGTTTCTTGTGTCGGCCATCGATGAAGCCGAGCGGATGGGCATAGAAGTGGAGCGCCCATTCGCCCTCCTCGGTCTCGGTCGCGGCAACCGCTTCGCCGGCCAGCGTCTTGGAGACGTAGATGAAGTCGCCGTTCCACTTGATCTCGCCGTTTTGGCGCACGCGCCGCACCGCCGCCTCGGCAGGATAGTCCGGTTCGGATATCGTCTTGGACATGGGTCGGGTTGATGCACGGTAGCGCTGTGCCGGCGTGTCCATGCCCAGCGCCTCATGCGGGCGCTGTTCGTTGTATTCGCGTCGGAAAGCCTCGAACGCCTGGACCTGCGCTGCCCGGTCGGCTGCTGGCTCCTTGGCCAGTGGCAGCATGGTCAGATGGAAGCGCTCATGGCATCCATTCTGCTGCGGCTTGCCCGGCTTGATGCGCTCCAAGACTATGCCGAGCTTGATGAAGCGCACCGCCAGTGGCGTCAGCCCGGTGACGCCGGCCGACGCGAACGGCGAACCATTGTCGCTTCTGAACCGATCCGGCAGGCCGTTTTCCTCGAAGGCTCGCTCAAACACCGGCCAGGCTTCATCTTCCGACGTCGAGCCGGTCGCCGCCAGCGCCAACAGATAGCGGCACGCCCCATCCATCACCGTCAGCGGCTCGCAGCGCCAGCCGTCGCCGGTCCGGAACCAGCCCTTGTGATCTCCCGTCCACAGCGCGTTCGGTCCCTCAGGTTCCGGCCATGGACCGTTGCCCGCTGCCCTCCAGCGTGCGCGGCGCCGCCCAACAAGGCCATGCCGCTTCAAGATCTCGCCGGCTGTCGAGACTGCCGGCCAGCCACAACCGGGCTCCGCCCGCTTCAGCCGGGCCATGATCTTCTTCGGCCCCCACAGCGGATGCGCTTCCTTCTCCGCCACGATCCGCTCCACCAGATCCGCTGCCGTTGCCCGGCCGTGATCGAGCGGTGCACGCGGCCGGTCGTGCAGGCCTTCCGGGCCGGACTCCCGGTAACGTCCAAGCCATTTGTAGCCGGTCTTGCGCGAGATCTCGAAGGCCGCGCAAAGCTGCGTCATCGTCTCCTCACCAGATAGGCATTCAACAACAAAACGAAGCCGCTCATCCATGATGCCAGTCTCTCGCCAAACCATCGCCGGTCCTCCCGGCTGGCAAGAAAACTGTCACCCATCTAATCGGTCCATTCTGTTACCTATCTATCCGGTTCGGACA
>NZ_JARTVT010000090.1:0-1377 GCF_029625685.1 Mesorhizobium sp. WSM4976 | reverse complement strand
GATGTGTATGGACCGCCCCTGATTTGCAAGGGAATTAAAACGGTGATGACGGATCCGGTGCTTGCAGTCGTGTATCCGGCCTGGATATGCAGCCGCACGGCCGCAGGCCCTGATGGTATTCGCGGATCGGCGGCCAGACAAATGGACGAGCTCGTCCCGGCTCGCATCATTCAAGGGACCTTTGCCGAACCCGGTCCGACCGGTTTGCCATCACATTCGCTTACCCTCGCAAGCCAGCGCCGTCCTCCGGCGGCGCCGATCCGGTCCGACTACGCCGTCACTGCTACACTGCGGGTCGGCGGTAAGTCTCAGCACGCGTGAGCATCGCCCACAACGCGCGAGCCGTCTTGTGCGCGACAGCGGTGGCCGCCACGTTCACCGGCCTGCGGCCAACGAGTGCGACCAACCAGGGGCGAGGTGAGACGTCCTTGCGGAACAACGTGCCCACGACCGCTCGGGCGCCGTGAATGAGCAACGTTCGCAGGTATCGATCACCACCTTTGCTGATCCGGCCGATCCGCTCCTTTCCGCCACTCGCCTGAATCCGGGGCGTGAGCCCGAGCCAGGCCGCGAAGTGCCGTGCCGACTGAAACTGCCGGCCATCCCCCACCGCCGCAATGATTGCCGTCGCAGTCACGGGTCCCACTCCCGGAGCGGAAGTCAGGCGCTGGCTTTCTTCGCTGGTTTTGTGCCAAGCGAGAATCTTTCCGTCGACTGCGGCGATCCGCTGTTGGAGGGCGTCTATATGGTCGAACAAACTGCCGAGCGCTTCCCGAGCCTCCTCCGGCAGCAGGTCCGGCTCCATTCCTTCCATATGCCGACGCAGTTCCGCAATCCTGCTGCTCCCCTTGGCGGCCACGAGCCCGAACTCGCTGAGCAGCCCACGAACGGCGTTGATCGAAGCCGTGCGCTGCCGCACCAGCAGCGATCGGGTCCGATGCAGTACAAGGATGCCCTGCTGCTGGCGCGTCTTGATAGGCACGAACCGCATGTTCGGCCTTGCAACCGCTTCGCAGATCGCTTCGGCGTCGGCCGCATCGGTCTTGTTCCGTTTGACGTACGGCTTCACGTATTGGGGTGGAATTAGCCGCACGTCATGGCCGAAACGGCTCAACTCGCGAGCCCAATGATGGGCACTCGAGCACGCTTCCATCCCGATGAGACACGGCGAAAGCCTGGCAAAGAAGACGAGCAACTCGCGGCGACCAAGCCGCCGTCGGAGAACTGCGTGCCCAGAAGCATCCACACCGTGGATTTGAAAGACGGACTTGGCGAGATCGATACCGACGCTGACGACAGACATCACGGGCTCCTTTGTTGCATGGTAGGCTGCCCTCCATTTTCTGCAGATCCGAGGGGGGCGGTCCATCCCATCAA
>NZ_JARTVT010000009.1:161101-241581 GCF_029625685.1 Mesorhizobium sp. WSM4976 | reverse complement strand
TATTGCTCGCAGGCGCCAGCGATGGCGATCCTGGCAGGCCGGCCTCGATCCCCAATGCCTGGTCTTCATCGACGAGACCTGGATCAAGACCAACATGGCTCCGCTGCGCGGTTGGGGGCCGAAGGGCAAGCGGCTGCGGGGCCTGGCTCCACATGGCCACTGGCGCACACTGACCTTCCTCGGCGCGCTGCGCTGCGATCGGCTCGCGGCGCCTTGCGTCTTCGACGGACCGATCAACGGCCAATGCTTCCGCGCCTACGTCGAGCAGCAGCTCATCACCGTGCTGAAGCCCGGCGACATTGTCGTCATGGACATGTGTGGACGCCCCCGTTGGTGCAAGAGAATCTTTCGAAGAGCACGGAGCGTGGTCGGTGCTGACATGTGTCCGGCCTCTGTTGCGGCTGTCACATGCCGCGGGCCTGTATGGGAGTTCGCGGAGCGGGTCCAAAACAATCTGGCGCGCTCAAGGCGCGTATCCATGATCTGGTTTTCCCGATCCCGTCTCGTTGACCGTGGCGCCATACTCTCCTTTGGACCTTCTCACACCTTCAAGCCCAGCAGCGATATTATCCCGCTACCGCCGGGCCCTATAAGTTCCCCCTTTCGCCATCAACGCCCACGCGATGCGCGCCGTCTTGTTGGCCAGTGCGACGATCACCAGCATGGGCGGCTTGCGCTCAAGCATCCGCGAGAGCCAAGGATCCCCCGTCGATCCCTTCCGCATGGCCCAGCGCACGGCGGCGCTCGCCCCGATGATCAGCAGCCGTCGCAGAGTTCGTTCACCCATCCGGGACGTCTCGCCGAGCTTCTGCTTGCCGCCTGAGGAGCGTTGCAGCGGCGTGAGGCCGAGCCAGGCCGCGAAGTCCCGCCCCCTCTTGAAGGTTGTCGCCGATGGAGCCAGAGCAGCAAGTGCCGTCGCGGTGATCGGCCCTATGCCGGGAATAGTCATTAATCGCCTGGCTTCGGCATCCTCCTTGGCACGCCGGGCGATCTCGCGGTCGAGCACGGCCAATCTCTCGTCCAGCGCCCGCAGCTGTGCAACGAGCAGAGACAGGATCGGACGGGCAGCTTCGGGGATGGCGGTACCTTTGTCCTCAATCGCCGCGACAAGCTTGGCGGCATGGAAGAGACCCTGTGCAGCCACGAGTCCGAATTCGGCAAGATGGCCCCGTATCGCATTGATGGTCTGGGTCCGCTGACGAACCATAAGATCGCGGACGCGGAACACCATTGCCGCGGCCTGCTGCTCTTCGCTCTTTGCCGCTACGAACCGCATGGTAGGCCTCTGAGCTGCTTCGCAGATCGCCTCAGCGTCAGCGGCATCGTTCTTCTGCCGCTTCACGAAAGGCTTCACATATCCCGGAGCGATTAGCCGGGCATCGTGCCCAAGCTTCGCAATCTCCCGCGCCCAGTAATGACCGCCGGCGCAGGCCTCCATGGCCACCGTGCAAGCAGGCTGCGCGGCAAGAAACTTGAGCACCTGGTCACGACGCAGTTTCTTGCGGAAGGCCACGGCTCCCGATCCATCCGCGCCGTGCATCTGGAACACGTTCTTCGCCAGATCCAACCCGATTGTGCTAACTTCCAACATGGACGCCTCCGTTCAAGTGATGATCAACGACACCACTTTGGCACAGCGATGCCGTGAGGGGGCGTCCACCCCATCAATCTTGGAAGTCATAAGTCGGCGGCCATCAGGCAAGCGATCAAGGCCGCTGGCGCCAGGCTCTGGTACCTGCCGCCCTACTCACCAGACCTCAACCCGATCGAGCAGGCCTTCGCAAAGATCAAACACTGGATGCGTCAGGCGCAGAAACGCACCGTCGAGGATACTTGGCGCCACATCGGCCACCTCGTCGAAACCATCGAGGCAGCCGAATGCAACAACTACTTCGCAAACGCCGGATACGCTTCCGTCAAAAAGTGAAAGACTCTAGCGCCTCAGAAATCCCACGGTGAGATCAGATCAAGGCCAGCGGAGCTGAAGTCGCTCGAATTGCGTGTTGCCAGCCGACCACCGTTGATGCGAGCGATCGCTGCAATCATGCCGTCGGGAGCGGACATGCTTAGGCCTTGGCGCTTGGCCGTTCCCATGATCTCGCCGTAAGCCAAGGCAGCCTCTTCCGTCAGGCCAAAGATGCGGTCGGCAAAGCGATGGCGCCACTGGGAAAGCCCTTGCTCCAAGCGGTTGGCGCGCTCATCAGGTCGTATCTTTTGAATGCCGAAAGCGATTTCACCGATCGCGACTGTGGGAAGAGCGAGCTCCGCGTCGTTCCGGACAAGCCAGGCCAGCACGGCTGGGTTGGGTACCTTCTTAAGGGTCTCCGAAATCACATTGGTGTCGACGAAAATCAAAGCTCTGGCCCGCTATGCACTTGGCGATCTTCGCGGATCACTTTCTCCAGATCGATGTCGGTGCCGCTGCTTGCCGACAGACGAGCATAGAAGGTGGATGCGGGTTCGCGCCCCGCTTCACGAATCTCATAGGACTCAAGCGCGCGTTCGACGACATCCGCTATTGAGCGATTTTCGCGACGAGCAAGTCGATGAGCAAGGTCCCGTGCTTTTGCGCTACGGACCGAGAGCTGTGGTTCGGCCATATCAACCTCCGCTTGACAAAGATAACATATGCCTATCAAAATGTGCCATCAAGATGGCAAATGATGGCCAGCCAGCTCGCCTATTTCAACTCGATCTCGATAAACGCGTACTCGCCGTCATTGGCATTGATGACGTCGTGCTCGACGCCTTCCTTGCGAAAATAAGGCGCTCCCTTCTTCATCTCTGCGAAGGCTTCGCCCTCCTTGGTCACCAGCTTCACCTTGCCGTCCATCAGCGGCACGACGACATAGTCGTGGCCATGGCGATGCCAGCCGGTGTTGGCGCCTGGCGCGAAACGGTACTCGGTTACGATCACGCGCTCATTGTCGACGTGAACTGTGGCCTTGGCTGTCCCGGTCATGGCGCTCTCCCGTTTCTTGTAGAAGAGAAGATGGCGGGCGCGCACGTCAGAGCCAGGGCGCCATGAGCGATGGCGCCAAAGAAAAAGCCCGGCGCGATGGCCGGGCTTGACCCTTGGATATCCGAATTGACTCAGGCGATGGCGCCGTTGATCCAGTGCGACAGCGCCGTCTTCGGCGCGGCGCCCACCTTCATGTCTGCCACTTCGCCGCCCTTGAAGATCATCAGCGTCGGGATCGAGCGCACGCCATACTGAGCGGCGAGCTCGGGATTCTCGTCAATGTTGAGCTTGGCGACCTTAACCTTCGAGCCGAGCTCCCTGGCGATCTCTTCCAGAGACGGGCCGATCATCTTGCACGGGCCGCACCACTCGGCCCAGAAATCCACCACGACCGGCTCCTTGGCGTTGAGCACATCGGCCTGGAAATTGCCATTGTCGACCTTGACGGTGGCCATGCTGAAATCCTTTCGAAAACTCGGGTTGCACCAAATGTGGTGGCTGTGGCGGCGATGTTCAAGCAGTTCTTGTGTCACGCTCCCGTGAGTCGGGCAAGGGCGTCGTCCATGGCAGCCGCGGGCAGCTCGATCAGGCGCGGTGCCTCGGTGAACAGCAGCGCCGCCGTCACCTCGCGCCCCGTATAGAGCGGCTCAAGCAGCGCGCGATAGAGCGCCAGCTGCAGCACATAGGCCGGCGGCACTTCGGCCAGGGTCGTCGGCGCCGGCCGGTTGGTCTTGTAGTCGACGATCGAAACCTTCTCCGGCGTGACCGCCAGCCGGTCTATCTTGCCGGAGATTGAACGCAGTCTGCCCTTCACCTCCAGGCTGCCCATGATCGCGACTTCCGCGCGCGAAGAAGGCGAGAACAGCGCGCCGAAGCGGCTGTCGGACAGGATCGACAGCACGGCGTCCAGCGACCTGTCGCGCTCACCATCCGGCCAGTCGGCGCCGGCGCGCGCCAGGTAGCGCTCGGCCGCGCTCCGCCTTTCATCCTCCGCGATGGCGGGCAGCATCTGCAGCAATTTGTGCAGGGCAAGGCCGCGCACCACCGCGAAGCCGGGCTCTGCGGCGGTATCGAGCACCGGCGAGCGTGTGTCGGGCAGAGCTTCTTTCGCTTCCTCGATCAGCGCCGAAGCGCCGGAGGGCGAAAGCGGCCGCGGCAGTTCCTCATAGGGCGGCAACGGCTGGAACAGGGCGCCAGGCAGCGGGGCGGCATGCCCGATTGAATGCTCAATTTCGCCCTCAGCCAGCGCCACCGGCGGCAATTTCGTCATGTGGAAGCGATGCACCGCCACCTCGGCCGTGGCCGGATGACGCCGCTCGGAACTCTCGGGCGCGCCCACCAGCGCGCGACTGACGATCGAATGCCAGGTGCCGGTGCTGGGCTGCCGCTTGCCGTGATAGCCGCAGACGACCAGCCGGTCCTCGGCGCGAGTCATGCCGACATAGAGCAGCCGCCGGTATTCGTCGTCCGCCAGTTCGCGCGCCCGGACCGAGGCCGCCTTCGAGACGCCATTGGCGACATCGCTGGCCGAGCGCCACAGATAGCCCTTGCCTTTCCATTGCGTCCCCGAGCTTTGGAACGGCATCAGCCGTGGCAGATGCTGGTCGCTGAATGGCGCCGAGCCGCCATCCACCAGGAAGACCACTGGCGCCTCCAGGCCCTTGGCGGCATGAACGGTCATGACGCGGACCTCGTCGCGCGTCTGGTCCATCTCGCGCTTGATTTCTGGGCCGGCATTTTCCAGCGTCGACAGGAAGGATTCCAGGCCCGGCAGTCCGGTCCGTTCCTCGGCCAGGCAAAAACTCAGGAATTCATCAAGGATGTCGCCGGCTTCGGGTCCTAGCCGCGCCGTCATCTTGCGGCGCAGCCCGTCGCGCGCCAGGACCGCCGCATAAAATTCGAACACGGGCTCGAACGCGACCTCGTTTGCCCAGCCGTCCAGCCGGCTAACGACAGCGGCGAGGGAAACATCTTCGGCAGCATGTTGTCTGAGCGAGGCAATCAGCGACTGGCCCGTCGGCCTGTGGCCGGCAAGCATCAGCAACGTCTCCTCGGAGACCTCGAAGATCGGGCTGCGCAGCACGGCGGCCAGGGAGAGATCGTCTTCCGGCTGGACCAGGAAATGCCCGAGCGCGATCAGGTCCTGCACGGCGATATGGCCGGGCAGGCTCAGCCGATCGGCACCAGCGACCGGGATCTGCCGGTTCTTCAGGCTGCGCGACAGCGCATGGACGAAGCGGTCGCGCTTGCGCACCAGGACGAGGATATCGCCGGCGGTCAGTTTCCTGCCCTTGCCTTCGATGACCTCGCCATTGCGCAGCCAGTTCTGGATGGTCGTGGCAACATGCTCGGCCACCCGTACCGCAGGCGCGCTGGCATGGTTGACCGGCAAGGTCCAGTCGTCCGGCTCCTCGACCATTTCGGCGCCGATCGAAGGCCACACCTCAACATAGCCCGGCGCGTCATTGCGGATCGCCTTGTGGCTCAAAGGGTCTGGATCGTGGCTGATGCCGCGCCGCACGCCCGGTTCGGCGAAGACCCGGTCGACCGCGGCCAGAACGTCGTCGCTCGACCGGAACGACCAGGTGAGCTTGAGATTGGCGAAGGCGGCTTCGGCGTCGCGCACGCGCCCGGCGAACAACTGCCGGCTTTCGGCAAAGGAATCGGGCGCCGCGCCTTGGAAGGAGTAGATCGACTGCTTTTCGTCGCCCACGGCAAAGATCGTGCGCGTGACCGCTTCGCGCTGGCCCAGCCCGGCGAAGAACTCTTCCGTCAGCTTCTTCACCACCTCCCACTGGTCGGGGCTGGTGTCCTGCGCCTCATCGAGCAGGATATGGTCGATGCCCTGGTCGAGCTTGAACTGCACCCATGGTCCCGCATCGGGCCGCGACAAGAGGCTCACGGTGCGGGTGATGAGGTCGTTGAAGTCGAGGAAGCCTCGCCCGCGCTTCAATTGCTCGTAGCGCGCGATCAGCCAGCCGGCGACGGTGAGCGCCGCCGCTGTGCCCTCCAGCATGCGGAACAGCGCCAGCCGGTCCGACACGTCGAGGATCGCCTTGGCGGTCGCCAAATAGCGTTCCGGCAAATCCGGCAGCCGGTCGACCAGCGCCTTCTTGAAGATCTTGGGCGGCTCATAGGGATCGCCGTCGGCCTTGAGAAAGGCCTTTGCCAGCAGCCGCAGCCGCCGGATCGGATCGGCCTCGGCGAATGCGCCTCGCGCATAGGGGATCACATTGTTCAGCACCTGCCGCGCGTCGGCGGCTTCGGCGGCCTGTGCGAATTCGGCGAACTGGCCGCGATCGAAGCCGGGCAGCGGCCAGAGCGACGCGGCGATGCCCTCGGCCGTCTGTCCGGACTTAAAGCCGAACTCCGCGAACAACGGCCGGAAATCCCGATCCCTGCCGAGCTTGGCGATGAAATCGCGCAGCTCGTCGCGCTTGCCGACGATCTCGCCAAGCAACGTATCGAGACCGAATTCGCCGCCGCGCTCCAGCACGGTTGCGAAGGCTTCCGCCAGGTCTTCGACGCCGGCGCCTGCCCCCGAGATCATGTCGCGGCGGGCATCTGCAAACAGCGAGGCCTCCATCTGCGGATCGAGCATCTCGAAATGCGCCGGGATGTTGGCCTCGAGCGGGAACTGGTGCAGCACGGATTCACAGAAGGCGTGGATGGTCTGGATCTTCAGCCCGCCCGGCGTCTCTAGCGCCTCGGCAAATAGGCGCCGCGCCCGCCGCATCGTGTCTCGGTCCGCGCCGCGGCCGTCCAGCGCCGCGATCCTGATCGCCAGCTCCGCATCGGGCAGCGCCGTCCATTCCGAGAGCGTCGAGAACACGCGGTTCGACATGTTCGCGGCGGCAGCCCGCGTGTAGGTGAGGCACAGGATCTTCGACGGATCGGTGCCGTTGAGCAGGAGCCGGATGACGCGCTGCGCCAAGACATGCGTCTTGCCGGAGCCGGCATTGGCCGACACCCAGGCGGAATAGGCGGGATCCGAGGCGCGCGCCTGGCTGGCTGCGGTATCGGAGGGGATCGGATATTTCATCCTTCCGCCTCGTCTTCGCTGGCGCCGCCCGCCGACCATTCCAGCACGCGCGCCAGAAGATCGTAGTCGCCACCAGCCTCGCCCTCGCGGAAGGGAAGGGCGCGCGACAGATAGCCGGTGGTCGGATCGGCATAGTGGAAAAGCAGCCGCTCCAGCCGCGCCCAAGCTTCCTCGGAGAGATCATTGGCGGTGCGGGGCTTGCGGTTATATTCCAGGATCGATTCCTCGAACACCTCGCCATTCGGTTTCAGCCGTACAAAGGCAAGCTGCGAGGGCTCGCGGATGCCCAGTTCCCTGAAGGCGCCGCGCCTGAGCAGCGCGCCCTCCAGCGCGAGCTGCGGCGACAGAAGCGTGTGCGCCTGCGCTTTCGAGGGCGAGGAGCCGGTCTTGTAATCGAGTATGTCGGCCATGCCGCCGGCTAGCAGGTCGACGCGGTCGGCATAGCCCGACAGCGTCACGCCGGTGCGCCCGACCACCGTCTTCTCGGCGCGTTCCTCTGCATAGCGCCTCGCGACCGCATCGGCGCGGCCAGCCTCCCATTCGATGACGTTCTCGGCGAGCTTTTCGAAACGCGGCCACCAGACAGCCTCGATATCGGACGGAAGCTTTGCCTCGGCAAAGCAGAGACGCCCGGCTTCGATGAGGCTCGACAGCGCGTTTGGCGCCCTTGGATCCTCTACCCGCCGCGAGAACAGATGCAGGATCTCGTGGAATAGCGTGCCGCGCTCGGCGGCGCCCGGATCGCGGATCAAAGGCTCGAGCGGCATCAGGTTGAGGATGCGCCGCGCATAGACCGCATAGGGGTCGCGGCGCAAAGTCTCGATCTCGGTGACCGAGAAATGCAGCGGGCGCATGCTGAGCGGCGGCTTGGGCTGCGGGCGGGGAGCAAAATCCTTCTTCTCGCCGGCATCGAGCGCCCGCGCCCAGCCGAGCACCACGTCGCCGCGCGCGCGAAGGGCCGCCGCCGGCTCCTTGCCGATGAAGGTCAAGATGCGCTGCAGCCAGCGCGATGGCACCGCCGGCGCGTCGCCGGAGCGCGCCGACCGCGTCAGCACGACCTCTTTCGCGCCCATCGCCATCTGGAAATCATGCGCGGCAAGGCCGATGCGCCGCTCCGGCGGCTTGAGGTCGATGCCGGTCTTCATCAACCGCGACATGAAGCGATCCCTCTCGGGCTTGCGCGGCCACACCCCTTCGTTGAGCCCACCGATGACCAGCGTGTCGACATCCTGCAAGCGGGCTTCCAGCGCGCCCCAGATGGGGATGTTGCGGTCGGTGCCTTGCGCCGGCTTCACCGTCTCCGGCGCGATGAGCGCTTCCATCACGTCGGGCCATTCCGAAGCGGCGAAGGTGAAGGGCGAGGATGCCGCCACCAGTCCGCGCAGCAGCTCGGCGAGTTTTTCGCCGGCGTCGCCGGCATAGAGCTCAGCGAGGCTGCCGTCGGCCGCGCGGCCCAGATCCTCCAGCGCGACGACGCTTGCTCGTGTCAGCTTCGCGATGTCGGCGTCCTTCTCGCCCCGCATAGCGGCGAGCGGCGAGAGCGCCTTGGTAAGGTGGCCAAGCATGCCGTGCGCCTGCTCGATGCCACGCACGGTCAGCCGTGAAAACCAGAAAGGCTGCCTAGTGTCGCCGCTGAGCTCCGCGAGCCGCGTCTCGAAAAGCGCGTCGACCGACGCGACGTCGGGCCGGCCCGTGCCTCCCCGTAAGGCGACCAGCTCGACCAGCTCGGCGGCCTTGCGCACGCTCTGGCGTTCGAGGCCGAGCCCGAGCAGCGGATGCTTGAGCAAGGACAGAAGACCTACCGGGTCGCCGGGCCGGAAGGCGGCGCTCAACGCGAGCCTGAGCAGGCTGGCGGCCGGTGTGTTGATAAGTGGCGCGCCGCCGGAATCGTCTGCAACGACGCCGAAACGCAGGAGTTCGGCCGAAACTCGCCGCGCCAGCGCGCGGTCGCCAGTGACGAGCGCCGCACGCTTGCCCGGAGCTTCCACCGCGCGCTTGAGCGCGATGGCGATCGCCGCTGCCTCGTCGCGTTCGTTCGCCGCCTCCACAAGAGTCACGCCGGCAAGCGCCTGATCGACATCGCCTGCCGTGAAGCGCGGCCGCGTCTCGGTCCAGTATTCGGTGGTTTCGGCCGGCCGCAGCGCTTCGCCGACAAGGGCCGCGCGCAGCGCAAGCGGCAGCGTCGCGGCGACGACCTCCTCGACATCGCGGCGCGGAATGCCGATGCCGCCGATCAGCTTGGCGAGGCCGTATTGCGGGTGACCGAGCGTCGCCGGACGCGCGCCCGGCGCCGTGATCGCCGCGAAGGATGCGTCGTCCAACTCGCGGTCGAGCCCGGGCAGCACAACGGCGCCGTTGGGCAGTCCGGCGATCACGCCAAGCAGTTCCGCCGTGGCGGGAATGGAGCCGGTCGACCCGGCGGCGATCACCGGGCCGGCCGGCGGATTCCGTTTCAGCCGCGCCGCCTCCAGCCGGATCAGCGCGCTGCGATGCGCGGCGGGGTTGGAGCGGTCGCGCTCCTTCAGCAGTTCCGGCCAGTTGTCGGTGACGATGCCGAGGAAATCGAGCGTCACCTGCCACCAGCCGGCGAGGTTGCCGGTGACCAGTGTCGCGAGCTTCGCCCAGTCCGTGCCCTCGGTCTCGATCTCGTCCATCAGCCGGGCAAGGTCGCGCGCCAGCCAGATGGCGTCGGCGGCCGAGGTCGGCACGACGAATTCCTCGTTGAATCGCGCTCTGACATGTGCCGGTAGGCTTTCCTTCCAGGCGCGCACCAGCGGCGCCAGCAACAACAACCGCTCCTGCGCGGCGATCGGCGGCGCGAGGTCTATCGCCGGCGCCGCTTCGGCGTCGAAGGCCGCCTCGTCCTCGTCGAACTCGCCGAGCGGCCGCACCGTCGGCAGGATGGCCGAGCGTTGACCGAGAATGTCGACGAAGGCGCCGCGCAAGGCGCGGGCCGCGCGTCGCGTCGGCACATAGATGGTGGCGTCGGCGAGGGCCAGCGGCTCGCCGTCGAAACGGAAGCCGGGAATCAGCCGCCCGTCGAGCAACGCCTCCGCCAGCGTCGGCAGGAACGGCGCTCCGGGCGGGATGGAAAGGACGCGGCGCGCGCCGCTCATACCGCATTAGATCGCCGTGCGCCCGTTTGGGCGCACAAAGGACGATCTAACCCTTTGACTCTACGCATCGTGCTTTCCGAAAATCGGAACCGATTTTCGGGCCGATGCGGATGCGAGCGCGCCGGCCACGGCTGCTTCGGCGGCGGGAATGGCGTCGGGCGTGCCGACGGTGATCCAGCGTCCGTGCATCTTCATGCCGAAAAGGCGCCCGGCGGCGATCGCCTTGTCGAAATAGACGTTGAGCGAATGTGAGCCTGTGGGAGCATCCTTGAAGATGCGCGGATGGATGATGGCGGCGCCGGCATAGATAAGGCCCGCCGGATCGCCCTTAGAGCGCGTGAGCGCTCCGTCCGGCGCCACCAGGAAGTCGGTGCCGACGCAGTGCCCGGTCGCTGAGTCGAGATCGGTAAGCATCAGCAGAATATCCATTCTCGTAGCGTCCCATGCAAGGGCGAGACGGTCGAGACTGGGCTTGCCGCTGTCGATCCAGAAGGTGTCGGCGTTGATGATGTAGAAGGGCTCGCTGCCGAGCAGCGGCAGCGCCTTGACGATGCCGCCCGCCGAATCCAGCAGCGCCTGGCGCTCGTCGGAGATGACGATCTTCGGCGCTCTGCGTCCAGCGACATGGGCGACGATCTGCTCGGGCAGATAGTGCACATTGACCACCGCCTTGGTGATGCCGGCGGCCTGCAGGCTGTCCAGCCCCCAGTCGAGCAAGCTCTTGCCGGCGATCTTCACCAGCGGCTTCGGCATCGTGTCGGTGATCGGCCGCATGCGCTTGCCGAGCCCAGCCGCCAGCACCATCGCGGTCTTCGGCGTCGTGGTTGGGGCCTTCATGGGACCCGTTCCTCGAGCAGGCCGTGGGCCATGTAGAATTCCTTCAAGCCGGCCAGCCCCGGATGCGCCAGCGCCCGCCTCAGATAATCGCGGATACGCGGCAGGTGCTTCAGATAGTAAGGCTTGCCGTCGCGCTTTTCGAGCCGCACGAAGATGCCGAGGATCTTCGAATTGCGCTGTGCCGCCATGATCGCATAGGCCTCGGCGAAGCCGGCCTCGTCGAAGGCGCCGGCGGCGTGCCGCGCCGCGACATAGGCGGCGACCGTCCGCCGCTCGATCTCCGGCGAGACGGTGACGCGCGCATCCATGGCCAAGGAGGCGACGTCATAGGCGGCCGGTCCGATCAGCGCGTCCTGGACGTCGACGATACCGAGCCGGTCGAGCCCGGATCGCTCAGCCCGCCAGATGATGTTGGGCGAATGGAAGTCGCGCAGCATCAGCGTGTATTCGCTGCCCGCGAGGCGGTCGAGCACCGCGGTCCATTCCTTCTGATAGCCGGCCCGCAAGGCGTCGCTAGCCGGCCCGCCGGCGATCCAGGGCACATACCAGTCGACCAGAAGCTCGGCCTCGATCAGCATGGCGTCCCGATCGAAAGGTGGCACGCCGTGGACCACGCCCGGCGCCGCCTCCATGCGCGTGGGCCAGGCCTTTCCATGCATCATGGCAAGCAGCTCCGCCGCCGCTTCGTATCGTTCGGCGATGGGCTGGCCGTCGCCGCTCAAAAAGCCTTCCGAACCGAGATGCTCGAGGAGCAGAAAACCCTGGTCGAGGTCCTGGGCATGGATCACCGGCACGCTGACCCCGTTCGCGAGCAGCGCCTTGTCGACGGCGACGAAGGCGGCGACGGATTGCGCCGTATGGGCGATCACCGCGTAAGGCTTGCCGTCGCGCACCGGCGGGCCGAGCACGAGGCGCGGCGAGTTCATCAGCACGCGCGGCGGCTCGCCAGGCAGCGAGACGATTTCATAGGAGCGGGCGGAAGCGTCGCCGACGAAGTGGCGGCGGCTGGCCTCGCCCCATCCGGCGGATGCCAGGAAATCGCGCATCGCCAGTGACCGCGCCAGGCGATCATAGGCCGGTCCCTGTCCCGACAATCTCGCCACGCGGCCCTCGCCATGTTCCGCGAGATCGACCCACAGCGCGTTTTCCGGCAATCGGTCTCCGGCCCGTTCCGGCCATTCGATCAGCGCCGCGCCTTGGCTGAGCGCATCGTCGAGGCCGAGCTCGTCGAGTTCCTCCGGCGCCGACAGCCGGTAGAGGTCGAAATGATGCACCGGAACGCGCGTCTCATAGCTCTGCACCAGCGTGAAGGTCGGGCTCGGCACCTCGAGACCGGTATCGTCGGCCAGTGCCCGGATCAAGGCGCGGGCCAGCGTCGACTTGCCGGCGCCAAGATCACCTTTCAGCGCGATCGCATCGCCGGCGCGCAACGCCATGGCGAGATCCTCGCCAAACCTTGCCGTTGCCGCCTCGTCGGCGAGAAAACGCTCAAGCACCATCCCTGTCATATAGGTTGCGCTACTCGGCCGCGTCGCGGATGCCCGCGGGCGTATCCGGGATTCCGGAAGGCTTGTCCGGGAAGGTGCAGATCACCGTGGTGCCCCTGTCCTGACCGGTCTCGATGCGCACGGTTCCGCCATGCAGCTCGACGAAGCTCTTGACGATCGAGAGCCCAAGCCCGGCGCCGCGCCGCCGCCCGCCATTGGCGCGCGGCTCGAAGCGGCGGAAGACCGATTCCAGCACATCCGGCGGCATGCCGGGGCCGTCGTCATGCACCGAGAACTCGACGCTTTCGGCCAGCCGCCGGCAGGCCAATGTGATCGTGCTTGCCTCCGGCGCGTAGTTCGCCGCGTTGCTGAGCAGGTTGTAGAGGATCTGGCGGATGCGTGTCTCGTCGCCGTGGAAGCTCGCCGGCGCCTTCGCCGCGTCGATCGCGAGCTTGATCCGGTGCTCATCCAGCCGGTCGGCGACCAGTTCGGCGGCCGCGGCGATCGTACGGTCGATGTTCATCTCGGAAATGTCGAGCTGCATAATTCCGGCGTCGACTGTGGCGAGGTCGAGAATGTCGTTGACGATGGTGAGCAGCACCGATGACGACGAGCCGACATGCTCGACATATTCGCGCTGCTTCGGCGTCAGCGGTCCGGTCGCGGGCAGCGACAGAAGCTCGGTGAAGCCGATGATGTTGGTCAGCGGCGAGCGCAGCTCATAGGACACGTGCTGCACGAATTCGTTCTTCAGCTGATCCGACTTCTCCAGCGCTTCGTTCCTGTCCTTCAGCGCCCGCTCGACATTGACGGTGTCGGTGACGTCGACGAAGGTGATCATCACCTGCCCGTTGGGCAGGTGGATCACCGCGTAGCTCAGCACGTTGCCGTTCACCAGCTCGATCTGGCCGCGGCGGTCGCGGCGCTCGTCGTCGAAGCCGGTAACCGCGGCGACGAAGCCGCCCCACGGGCTGTTCGCGGCGCGCTGGTCGCACAGGTCGCGGATGGCCGAAACATGGACATTGGGTTTGACCGCTTCCGCCGTCAGCCCCCACAGCGCGACGAAGGCCGGATTGGACAGGCGCAACCGCCCGTCCGGACCGAACACGACCACGCCTTCGGCGAGGTTGTCCAGCGTTTCGCCCTGCACCCGCACGGCGGTCTGGTAGCGGCTTTCGAGATCCATCTTCTCGGTCAGGTTCTCGAACACCCAGGTGACGCCGCCCTTCGGCTGCGGGTTCGCCACCACGCGGATCGTCTTGCCATCCGGCAGGTGCCACCAATGCTCCTGCGATTCGACGGCGCGGTAGGCGCTAAGCAGATTCTCCTTCCAGCGCCGCCATTCCGGCTGCTCGGCGATCCTGCCCTCGCTGCGCAGCCGGTCGAGCAGCAGCGTGTTGGAGGGAGCGCTGAGCAGGAAGCCGGAGTCGAGGCCCCACAGTTTTTGGAAAGCCTGGTTGAAGAAGCGCAGCTTTTCGTCGGTGTCGAAGATCGCCACCGCGGTGTTCAGCTGGTCGAGCGTGTCGGCATGGCTGCGCACGGTCCGCTCATATTCGGCGCGAATCGTCTCGGCAGCGCTTGTGTCGCAGGCAAGCCCCGCCGAACCATCGGCGCCGGCGAAGTCGGTGACCGCGAACATGCGACGGTCGCCATCGATCACGGTGGAAAGCGTCTGTTCGAAGACCGGCCGTGTCTTGTGCTGCTCGGCGATCTGCTCGCGCGCCTGGCCGCCAAGGAATTCCCTGGCGTCGCGCACGGCGGCGGTCGGGCTTTCGGCCTCCACCGCCTCGGCATAGGCACGGTTGACCCATTGCAAGCGGCCGTCTGCCGCCCGCAGCCATGCCGGCATCTTCAACGCGTCGAGCAGGCCCACCATCGTGTCATATTCGGCGCTGAGCCGCTGGTTCTCGATCTTCAGCCGGGCCTGGCTGCGCAATGTCTCCGACAGCGACACGAAGCGTACCAAGACGTGCGCCGCGCTTTTGCGGCCGTGCACTTCCAGCGGCACGCCGGCCTGCGTCTCTATGACGAGATCGAAGGCCTTCGCCTGTTCGCGCAGCGCGGCGACCGCGTGTTCCAGCGCCGCCGCCGAGCGGGGCATGAGCCAGCGGCCGAAGGCGAGGAAGGCGGACCTGTCGTCGGGCGCGCCGCTTTCCAATGGCAGGCTGCCGATAAGCTCGGGTTTCTTGCTGTCCGTGGCCCAGACGATCAGCCGCTGGTCGCGCAGGTTGAGCAGAGCCTCGGAACGCTGCAGCGCCGCGTTGACGTCAGCGATGCGGGCCCTGAGTTGGACATTCTGCGCGGCGGTGCGCGCGCGCTCGCGGATCAGGAAGATGGCCGAGACAAGTGCCGCGCCCATGACGCCGACGAACATGGCGAGCTGCATGACCTCGACGGTGCTGACCGGCGCCGCGGCCTTTCCCGGAAGGCTGGTGTCGGCGCGCGCGGCAAACGCGAGCAGCGGGCTGGCAAGCGCCGAGGTGGCAAGAAGCAAGGCCGGCCGCAGGCCGCGACAACCGCCGCCGTTCACGGCGCGGCCGGCTTCGTTCGAATCCTTATGGCCGCCGGAAACGGCCTTTCCCGCGCTTGGCGGGTAATCCCCCGGCATGTCTTGGTCCTCTTCGCCGCTTGAATGCAAGACCGCCCTGAATGCGTCCCCGGCCCAAAATGTCCCCGGACCGCGAATCACAACAATAACGCCTGCCGGAATCGGCGTGAAGAATCATCGGCGCAAAAAATAAAGCCAGGCGGAAAGTCAACCACCTGGCTTCAATATCTGGTAGATAATTTCGCTTTGGTTAATAGCGGTAGTGTTCCGGCTTGTACGGGCCCTGCGGCGTCACGCCGATATAGGCGGCCTGTTCGCCGGAGAGTTCCGTGAGCTTGGCGCCGAGCTTGTCGAGATGCAGCCGCGCCACCTTCTCGTCGAGATGCTTGGGCAGCACATAGACCTGGTTCTGGTACTGGCCATGCTTGGTGAAAAGCTCGATCTGCGCCAGCACCTGGTTGGTGAACGAGGCCGACATGACGAAGCTCGGATGTCCCGTGGCGTTGCCGAGGTTGAGCAGGCGTCCTTCGGACAGGAGGATCATCCGCTTGCCGTCCGGGAAAGTGATCAGGTCGACCTGCGGCTTGACATTGGTCCATTTCAGGTTGCGCAGCGCCGCCACCTGGATCTCGTTGTCGAAGTGACCGATATTGCCGACGATCACCATGTCCTTCATCGCCCGCATGTGGTCGAGCGTGACGACATCCTTGTTGCCGGTGGTGGTGATGACGATGTCGGCGGTCGGTGCCGCATCCTCCAGCGTCACCACCTCGAAGCCGTCCATCGCCGCCTGCAGCGCGCAGATCGGGTCGACCTCGGTGACCTTGACGCGGGCGCCGGCGCCGCGCAGCGAGGCCGACGAGCCCTTACCGACGTCGCCATAGCCGCACACCACCGCGACCTTGCCGGCCATCATCGTGTCGGTACCGCGGCGGATGCCGTCGACCAGCGATTCCTTGCAGCCATATTTGTTGTCGAATTTCGACTTGGTGACGGAGTCGTTGACGTTGATCGCCGGGAAGGGCAGCAGCCCCTTCTTCTGCAACTGATAGAGACGGTTGACGCCGGTGGTGGTTTCTTCGGTGACGCCGCGGATCGCTTCGCGCTGCTTGGTGAAAAAGCCCGGGGAGGCCTTCAGGCGCTTGTTGATCTGCGCGAACAGGATTTCCTCCTCCTCGCTGCCGGGATTGGACAGCACGTCCTCGCCGGCCTCGGCGCGGGCGCCGAGCAGGATGTACATGGTGGCGTCCCCGCCATCGTCCAGGATCATGTTGGAGGTGCCGCCATCGGTCCACTGGAAGATGCGGTCGGTGTAGTTCCAGTAATCCTCGAGCGACTCGCCCTTGATGGCGAACACCGGAATGCCGGCCTCGGCGATTGCCGCGGCGGCGTGGTCCTGCGTCGAGAAGATGTTGCAGGAGGCCCAGCGGATGTCGGCGCCGAGCGCCTTGAGCGTCTCGATCAGCACCGCCGTCTGGATGGTCATGTGCAGCGAGCCGGTGATGCGCGCGCCCTTGAGCGGCTTCTTGGCGCCGAACTCCTCGCGGCAGGCCATCAGGCCCGGCATTTCGGTTTCGGCGATCTCGATCTCCTTGCGGCCCCAGCCGGCAAGCGAGATGTCGGCGACCACATAGTCCTTGCTACCCGTCATGGCAGTGCTCCGGTGTGATTTCTCACAAAAGCGCGCCGGCGCCGGGAGGCGCGTGAGAGGGCGCGGTTGCCGGCCTGACTAGCAGATCGGCCGCCATCCGACAATGGGACATAAAGAAATCTTTATGCGCGCATATCTTGGAAGCGCGGGATGTGAGGCCGGGACCTAGATTTCCTCGCCGAAGCGCGACGCGACCAGTTGCTCCAGCGCATCCATGGCCGGCACGGCTTCCGGGCCGCTGGCGATCACGCGGATCGAATAGCCCGGGCTCGCCGCCAGCATCATCAGGCCCATGATCGATGTGCCGCCGACCTTCACGCCGTCCTTCTCGACATGGATGGTGGCGTCGAAGCCGCTGGCGACCTGGACGAATTTCGCTGAAGCGCGCGCGTGCAGGCCGCGCTGATTGATGATCGGGAATTCTCGCACAACCTCATCCGTCTGCGGCGCCGGTGCGTTCATTTGCTGCTCAGGAGCTGGCTGGCGACGTTGATGTATTTGCGGCCGGCGGCCTGCGCCTCGTCGAGCGCGGCAGCCATGTTGTCGCCCTTGCGGATCGAGGAGAGCTTGATGAGCATCGGCAGGTTCATGCCGGCGATGACCTCGGTGCGGCCGGATTCCATCACAGAGATGGCGAGGTTGGACGGCGTGCCGCCGAACATGTCGGTGAGCACGATGACGCCGGCGCCGGTATCGACGCGCGCCACCGCATCGACAATGTCGGCCCGGCGCTGCTCCATGTCGTCGTCGGCGCCGATCGCCACGGTTTCGAAATTGTCTTGCGGCCCGACGACATGCTCTACGGCATGCCGGAACTCGGTGGCGAGTTGACCGTGCGTCACGAGCACGAGTCCGATCATTCTCTGGTGGCTCCCGTCATCGCCGCTTCACAGGCGTATATTATGTTCGCCAGCCATTCCAGGCGGCGGGAGCGCTATCTTGTCGACGCACGGCCGGTTGACAAGCCCAAAATTGCGGCGGCTTGGGCCATTTTGACGCATCGCAGCAAAAAACCCGGGCCGGATCATGAAAAAGGCGGGATCGGCAGCCGCGCCATCAGCATGGGTAGCGCGGCGGTGATATTTTGCCGGGCGATGTCGATGCGGGGCAGCCGGCAACCGTCGATCGTCTCGGTGGCTTCGTCCTGCAACCGCGCCATATCGGCCGGCTCGACCAGCCGAACGACAAGGTCGATCACGGCGGCCGGCTCGAAGGCCAGCGGCCGCGGTCCGATGCCGTGCACCTCGCAAAGGCCGGCAATGCTTGCCGGCGCCTGGCACACCAGCCGGCCGTCATGCGCGGTGGCTAACAGCTGGTCGTCGCCGACCAGCCGGGAAAACATGCCGCGGGTTCGGCAATGATCGACAAGCGCCAGCGCCAGCGTCGTCTTGCCGGCGCCCGATGGCCCGGTGATCAGCAGGCCGCGCTCGCCGATCAGGATGGCCGTCCCGTGGATATTCTGGGGCTTCGCGGCGGTGTCCGGCACGGCCTGGCGTCAGCCTTCCGCCGGCAGCGTCACCACGAAGCGCGCGCCCTTGATCTCGCCGGGCTTGGTGCCGGGGATGTTCTCTGCCGTCAGCGTGCCGCCATGCGCTTCGACGATCTGGCGGCTGATCGACAGCCCGAGGCCGGAGTTCTGGCCGAACGCCTCGCCGGCCGGCCGGTCGGTGTAGAAGCGCTCGAAGATGCGGTCGATGTTCTCGGCCCGGATACCCGGGCCGTTGTCGTCGACGGTGATGATGTTGAACTTGCCCGCGCGTGCCAATGAAATCGCGATATGGCCGTGCTCGTCGGGCACGAAGGAGCGCGCGTTCTCGATCAGGTTGGTGATGACCTGGCCGATCCTCAGGTCATGGCCGACAACGAAATAGCCCTTGGCGCCGGCCGGCAGCTTGGCCACCTTGAGCTCGATCTCGACGGCCTTCTTGTTGCGCGTGGTCTCGCGCGAGACCGCGACCAGATCGGTTATGAACTTCTTCAGGTCCACGGTTCCGGCGTCCTCGCGCGCCAGCTCCGCGTCGAGACGGGAGGCGTCGGAGATGTCGGTGATCAGGCGGTCGAGCCGCTTCACGTCGTGCTGGATGATCTCCATCAGACGCGCACGAGACGTGTCGTTCTTCGCCAAGGGCAGCGTCTCGACGGCGCTGCGCAGCGATGTCAGCGGGTTCTTCAATTCGTGCGAAACGTCGGCGGCGAAGCTTTCGATCGCCTCGATGCGCGCGTAAAGCGCATTGGTCATGTCGCGCACGGCGATGGACAAATTGCCGATCTCGTCCTGCCGGTCGGAAAAGTCCGGGATTTCCTCGCGGTTCTTGACGCCGCGCCGCACCCGGACGGCCGCGGCGGAAAGCCGCCGCAGCGGGTTGGCGATGGTGGACGCCAGAAGCATCGACAGGATCGCGGTGACCAGCGCCGCGACGCCGAACACGCGCAGGATGGCTTTGCGCTCCGCCGCGACGATCTTGTCGATATCGCCGCCCTCGGTGGACAGCATCAGCACACCCAGCACGGCGCGGAAGCGCTGGATCGGCACCGCGACGGAGACGATCTGCTCGCCCTGCTCGCTCACCCGCACGATGGTCGAAGGGCTGCCGGTCAGCGCCTTGACCACCTCAGGGAAGGCCGCGCCATTGCCGCCGGGCTGCTCGTGGTAGACGGGCAGGTCCTTGTTGCGGAAGAAGTCGAAGATGAACTTCTCGACCCGCTCCACGAGGCCGGGCTGTTCATCGTCGACGGGCGGCAGGTCGTAGCGCAGGATCTGGCCGCGCGAATAGAGATGCCGGGAATCGAGCAGGAGGTTCGCGTCGCGGTCATAGATGCGGGCGCGGGTGCGCGTCGGCGAGATCAGTCGCCTGAGCACCGGCGCGACGCGCTCGGGATTGATCGGGAAGTCCAGATTGTCGAGCTGGTCCGACCCAGGCCCCAGGCTCTCGCCGGCCTGCAGCTCGAGCAGCTTTTCCGGGTCGATGCTGATCGAATCGGTTTCCACCGTCGCCGAGGCAGCGATCGCGCCGGCGATGATTTCGCCCTGCGTCATCAGGCTCTCGACGCGGGCGTCGATCAGGCCGTCGCGGAAGGTGTTGAGATAGAGGATGCCGGTCACCAGCACGGCAAGGCCGGCCAGGTTGAGAAACAGGATGCGCCGCGTCAGGCTGGAGAAGATGTGATGGCCGAGAAACCGGCGCATCGGCACCGTGAATTTCGACACGAAGGCGGGCACGATCCGCGGCGGACGCCTTGCCGCGCCCGCCCGTCTGCCTCGCTCTACTTCCACTGCCATCGAATAGCAGCTCCCGGTCCGTTCCTATGCGCGCCCCAAAACCCGGATACGGCTTCGGGCGACATGCATTACCTCAAGCTTCGCGGAACCGGTACCCGACTCCGTAAAGGGTTTCGATCATCTCGAAGTCGTCGTCGACGGCCTTGAACTTCTTGCGCAGCCGCTTGATGTGGCTGTCGATGGTGCGGTCGTCGACATAGACCTGCTCATCATAGGCAGAATCCATCAGCGCATCACGGCTTTTCACCACGCCGGGGCGCTGCGCCAGCGAATGCAGGATGAGGAACTCGGTCACGGTCAGCGTCACCGGCTCGCCCTTCCAGGTGCAGGTATGGCGTTCCTGGTCCATCACCAGTTGGCCGCGTTCGAGCGAGCGGGCCTGCTGGGCGGGCGCCTTGGCCGCCGCCTCCCGGGCGCTGGTCCGGCGCAGCACCGCCCGCACGCGCTCGACCAGGAGCCGCTGCGAGAAAGGTTTGCGGATGAAGTCGTCTGCGCCCATCTTGAGGCCGAACAATTCGTCGATCTCGTCGTCCTTCGACGTCAGGAAGATGACCGGCAGGTCCGACTTCTGGCGCATGCGGCGCAACAGTTCCATGCCGTCCATGCGCGGCATCTTGATGTCGAGGATGGCGAGGTTCGGCGGCCGCGCCGCCAGGCCTTCCAGCGCCGACGCGCCGTCGGTGTAGGTTTCGACGCGGTAGCCCTCGGATTCGAGCGCGATCGACACCGAGGTCAGAATGTTGCGGTCGTCGTCGACAAGCGCGATTGTTGCCATTTCAAGCGGCTCCCTCATGAGCTGTCCCTTCTGTCGTCGAGAAGGGGCTTTTGCAGGACAAATTGGGTACAAAATGTGGCACGGGCCCTGTCCGAAGTCACGGGCGGCCTGCCGCTACACAGCATCGCACCTATAACGGGATTGGACGAGGCAAGCCTGCCAATCCTTTGGGCAACCTCTGCAGTTTTTTGCACATATAAACGATTTAAACAACTTTCAATTTTTTTAAATCGATTAATGATTTGATATCATTCGGCTTTTCTGGTTCTGAACCTTGGTAGCCCCGGCGCGGGCTCCGGGAAATCACCCGTCACATGCGGCCAAATCCAGAGAGGAAATTTGATGTCGGAAGCCGGCAAACGCAACTCCGACTGCGCTATTGACGCGATCGGCCTGAAGACCACGGGCATGGTGCGCTACAATTTCGGCGCGGCCGAACTCTACGAGGAAGCGATGCGGCGCGGCGAGGCGAGGCTGACTGCGCAGGGCGCGCTGCTCGCCGAGACCGGCCAGCACACCGGGCGTTCGCCGAAGGACAAATTCGTCGTGCGCGAGGAGGCGACCGAGCCGCATGTCTGGTGGGACAACAACAAGGCGATCTCGCCCGCCCAGTTCGAGGCGCTGCTTTCCGACTTCCGCGCCCACGCGGCGGACAAGGATCTCTACGTCCAGGACCTGGTTGGCGGCGCCGACGCCGACCTCAAGCTGCCGACCCGGGTCGTCACCGAATTCGCCTGGCACTCGCTTTTCATCCGCAACCTGCTGATCCGCCCGCAAGCCGCCGAGCTCGACCGCTTCCTCCCGGACATGACGATCATCGATCTGCCGTCCTTCCGCGCCGATCCGGCGCGTCACGGCACCCGCACCGAAACGGTGATCGCGGTCGACCTGATCCGCAAGATCGTGCTGATCGGCGGCACGTCCTATGCCGGCGAGATGAAGAAGTCGGTGTTCACCATGCTGAACTACCTGCTGCCGGAAAAGAGCGTGATGCCCATGCACTGTTCCGCCAATGAAGGCCCGGCCGGCGACGCGGCCGTCTTCTTCGGCCTGTCCGGCACCGGCAAGACGACGCTCTCCGCGGATCCGTCGCGCACGCTGATCGGCGACGACGAGCATGGCTGGGGTCCGCATGGCATCTTCAATTTCGAGGGTGGCTGCTACGCCAAGACGATCCGGCTGTCGGCCGAGGCCGAGCCGGAAATCTTCGCCACCACGCAGCGCTTCGGCACGGTGCTGGAGAATGTCGTGCTCGATGCCGGCCGCGTGCCGGATTTCAATGATGGCAGCCTGACCGAAAACACCCGCTGCGCCTACCCGCTGGACTTCATCCCCAATGCCTCGAAGACCGGCCGGGCACGCCATCCGAAGAACATCATCATGCTGACCGCCGATGCTTTCGGCGTGATGCCGCCGATCGCGAAATTGACCCCGGCGCAGGCGATGTACCACTTCCTGTCCGGCTACACCGCCAAGGTCGCCGGCACGGAAAAGGGCGTCACCGAGCCGGAGGCGACCTTTTCGACCTGCTTCGGCGCGCCCTTCATGCCGCGCCATCCTTCCGAATACGGCAATCTGCTGCGCGAGCTGATCGCCGAGCACAAGGTCGATTGCTGGCTCGTCAACACCGGCTGGACGGGAGGCGCCTACGGCACCGGTCGCCGCATGCCGATCAAGGTGACGCGCGCTCTTCTGGGCGCCGCGCTCGACGGTTCCTTGAAGTCGGCCGAGTTCCGCACCGACGCCAATTTCGGCTTCGGGGTGCCGGTGTCTGTTCCGGGCGTCGACGGCGCCATCCTCGACCCGCGCTCGACCTGGTCGGACAAGGCCGGTTACGACCGCCAGGCGGCGAAGCTGGTCAACATGTTCGCGACCAATTTCGAGAAGTTCGAGCGCCATGTCGACGCCACCATCCTGGGCGCCGCGCCGCGGCTGCAGGAGGCGGCCGAATAAGCGCTACCTCCAGCATCTTCAACTTTAGGGCCCGGCTCACACCGGGCTTTTCTTTTTGCGGCCGTCGCGTCATGAGTGCGTGCATGGCGAGCGACGACGACATCATTATCTCCGGCGAAGCGGTCATCCGCGCAGGCGACCTGCACGAGGATTTCATCCGTTCGTCCGGTCCGGGCGGCCAGAACGTCAACAAGGTGGCCACCGCCGTGCAGTTGCGCTTCGACGCGGCGAACGCTTCGGGCCTCAGCGAGCGGGTCCGCTCCCGCGCGATCAAGCTTGCCGGCCAGCGCGCCACCAAGGACGGCGTCATCGTCATCGAGGCCGGCCGGTTCCGCACGCAGGAGCAGAACCGGGCCGACGCGCGGGCGCGACTGACCGCGTTGGTCGCCAAGGCGGCCGAGCCGCCACCGCCGCCGCGCAAGAAGACGAGGCCGTCCAAAGGCGCCGTGGAGCGCCGCCTCAAGAGCAAGGCAGGCCGGTCGACGGTGAAGAAGCTGCGCGGTCGCGTCGAGAACGACTGAAAACAACATACCGGAACACGGGCGGCGGCTTTCGGGTCGCCGTTTTCATTTGCAGATGGCATGCTTGGGCCGGTCAACAGGATCGGCCCATGCTCGTTCTGCCCAACGGCGTCCGCCATATGCCCGGCTACCTCGCGCGCCCCGTCCAGGAAGCGTTGGTCGAGGAGATCCGGCGCGTGGTGCAGGCGGCGCCCCTCTATGTGCCTTCCATGCCGCGCACCGGCAAGGAGATGAGCGTGCGCATGACCAATTGCGGCGCGCTTGGCTGGGTGACCGACAAGGAGCGCGGCTATCGCTACCAGCCGACGCATCCGGTTACGGGCGAGCCCTGGCCGCCGATCCCCGAGGCGCTGCTGCAATTGTGGCGCGAAGTCTCGGGCTACTCGCATCCCCCCGAGGCCTGCCTCGTCAACTTCTATACGGCCGATGCCAAGATGGGCCTGCACCAGGACCGCGACGAGAAGGATTTCGCGGCGCCCGTGGTGTCGGTCTCGCTGGGCGACGACTGCCTGTTCCGGGTCGGCCAGACCACCCGCGAAGGCGGCACGAAATCGTTCAGGCTGAGGAGCGGCGACGTCGTCGTGCTCGGCGGCGAGGGACGCCTCGCCTTCCATGGCGTCGACCGCATCTATCCCGCGACATCCGCGCTGTTGAAGAATGGCGGTCGCATCAATCTGACGCTGCGACGGGTGACGGTGCCGGCGGAGCCTGTTCAGCCTGCCGGTGGCGGATCGGGTCTCACATAGTCGTTGCGCAGATAGATACGAAGGCGTCCTCGTTCGAAGAGCACGCGGTAGCCGGTCAGGAACCGATCGAAGCCGAAATGCTCGATCAGCTGGTGTGTCCAGGGGCCGTCGTCCTTCTTGAAGATGATGAGATCCGGACGGAGGCGGTCGAATGCCCGGCGCTTGTCTTCGGCATAGCGCGTCATGATCGCCTCGTAACGCGCTGCGCGGACAGCGTCGCCGCTGCGGGCGGCTTGCAGGTACAGGGTCGTTGCATCCTGCCCAACCCAGTCGTTGGCTCCGGCTGAAACATATCGCCCGCCGATCATGCGGCTCAGCGGATGCGCCGTATCCAGATCCGGACTGATGGTGGCGACGGTTGGTTCAACAACAGCCGCGCGAATGGTGCTCACCAATGCGCCGTCCGGCTTTTGCGTGACCCAGTTCAAGACGAAGGCGGTCATGATCGCCAGCGACAGCAGTGCCGGCGGCGGATACGCCAGATAGGGGAGCAGCCCCGCCGATTGGCGTTTCACTCGTGGCAGGGCAAGCAGGCAGAGATTGGCCGCGACAGCCAGGGAAAGCGCGGGATAAGCGTGATAGGGCCAGCCCTTGGCTTGATAGAAGAGCGGCAACAACGCGGCCGCCGATGCCGCCAGCGTTACAGCGGCCAGTTCCGGGAACCGGCCGACCGGCCAGCACCACAATGCGAGGAACCCCAGGAAAAGCCAGGCGCAGCCGTAATAGGCCATGACGTGCGCAGAGACGCCGCTTTTCGCGTAAAGGTCGACCAGCAGCGGGTAAACGTCGCGCAGGAATTCCGGATACACCAGGACGACGGCGACCAGATAGGCAATGCATATGCCGCCGATGACCCAGTGCTCCAGCGCGAAGATGGGCTTTAGGCTGCGCCGATGCGTCGCGACGAACAAGGCCGAGGCCAGCACCATCACTGCATAGTAAGGTTTGACTAGCAGCAGGACGCTTCCGCAAAGGCCGGCAAAAACCGCGATGGCGGCGCCCGGCATGGCCTCGGCGTCCTTGCGCGCCCGCCAGGCGTGAAGCGCCAGCAAAGGCATGAAAAGCGCGACGCCGAGGTGCTCGCGCTGGCTGAAGACGTTCCCGGGGAAGATCACCAGCACTGCGAAAAAGGCGGGGCCGAGAGCAGACAGGCTGGCCCTCTCGGGAAATCCCGCTCGTCCGACGATCGCGCCGGAAAACCAGACACCGATCAATGCAATGAGGTAAGTCCAGGCCTGGATAAGGATTTCCGGCGCCAGGCTGAGAATCCTCGCCATGGCCACCGGCGGCAGATAGAGCCATACACTGAAGGGGGGATTGACCTCCTGCACCTGCGTATAGAGCCGCTCGCCCGAAAGCACCCGCTCGCAGATGATGATCAGCCAACTCGTGTCGGGGATCGTTCCCCAGCGCACCTGCCATAGAATTGCGATGGCCAGGAGAATAACAAAAGTGGCGACAGACCCGACATAGTCGGTTCGCGCGGACGGGAAGGCGACCCCTGCCATGGCATTGTCCCGCGTCGCGGTCGCGACCTGTTCCGACATGCTCATGGGCAGGCCGCCGCGAAAACGAATTTTCGAAGCAACACGAAATTCAGCGCCGGCACCAGGACGCAGGACAGCGCCACCGGTACCGAGGGAGAAAGGCCGCCGAGATCGGTGAGCACTGCGGCGAGCGCGAACGAGAGCAGGAACCCGATGGCGGTGGCGCCGGCGAAGCGCGGGATTTCGAAGCCGACCGCGCCATCCGACATGAACGTCACGATACGATGCCCACAATAGGAAAACACCGCGCCGGCGCCGTAGCCTGCCATCGAGGCGAACGTCACCGGCATGCCGAGGCCATGTCGGTCCGAAAGCGCCAGCGTGAGCACCGCATAGGTCAATGTCGACAGGCCGCCGATCGCAGCGAACCTCAAGATGCGGGCGGACTCCGAACGGCGGATGGCCCAGGCGATGAACCAACCACTCGCGAAGGCCATATCGTCGGCCCTGTCAAGGATCGCTTCGGGGTGGGTCGCTGGTTGCCGCACGGTCAGCCGAACCGGCGTTCGAGCGACGCGGGCTGCCTGCCCGTCGTTGCCTCGGAGCGGCTCATAGCGGCGATCGCTTCCTCGAAACCGGTCAACCGGTCGACGACATAGAGCGGCCGCCGTTTCACCTCCGCGTGGATGCCGCCGACATAGAGGCCGATCACACCGGTCATGAACAGGTTGATGCCCGACAGGAAGGAGATGATGACCACCGTCGACGTCCAGCCGTGGACAGTGCCGCTGACGAACAGCCAGGAGAACAGGGCGTAGCAGCCGAGCAAGGCAGCTGCGCCGGAAACGGCAATGCCGGCCCACAAGGCCAGCCGCAGCGGCTTGTCGGAGAAGCTGATGATGCCGTGCGCCGCCAGCCGCACCATCTTCCAGAACGGGTATTTGGTTTCGCCCGCCGCCCGCACCGGCCGCTCGAATGGTACCTCAGCCTGCCTGAAGCCCATCCAGCCGAACATGCCGCGCACGAAGCGGTCCCGCTCCGGCATGCGCTTGAAAGTTTCAAGCGCCTTGCGCCCGACGAGCCGGAAGTCGCCGACGTCGCGCGGGATGGTGACGGACGTCATCTGCTCCAGCACGCGGTAGAACAGGCTGGCGGTCAGCCGTTTGAGCAGCGTCTCGCCCTCGCGCTTGATGCGGCGGGCATAGACGATCTCGTAGCCTTCCTTCCATTTGGCGATAAGATCGAGCACCACCTCAGGCGGATCCTGGAGGTCGGCGTCCATGACGATGACGGCGTCGCCCGCGGCCGCGTCCATGCCGGCGGTGATCGCGATCTGGTGGCCGAAATTGCGTGACAGCTCGATCAGTTTGAAGCGTGATTCCCCGGCGGCCATGCCGCGCAGGAAGATGACGCTGGTGTCCCGGCTGCCGTCATCGACAAAAATGGCTTCGGCGCTCGCATCCAGCGTATCGAGCAGGTTTGTGACCCGGCGCACCAGCAGCGGCAGCACCGCCTCTTCATTGAAGATCGGAATGACGAGTGAATAGACCGGGGCCTTGCGGCTCTCGGCATTGCCCGCATTGATCACCGATGCCTCCCGAGCACCCACTGGAGTTGGGAGTGAAAACTAATGGGATTTGCCTAAGGTGCCGTTAACTTATGGGGCACGACAAGGGGCGACGGCGCATTGCCCGATGGCGAGGGACCGGGCCGGCTGACGACGGCGGCAACGCGATCTTAAGGGCGCAGGGCTAAACAGACTCGATGACAGAGGTCGCCATGCAGCCAAGCCGCATCAGGTCGCGAAGCCTCTTTGAAGTGGCCATCGTCACCGTCGTATCTATTGTCGGGTTCGGCATGGCCGACTTTTACCTGCGCAGATTGTGGACCATTGGCCCGGACGGCTTGTCGGCGCTCTCGAAGACCTTGCCTTACTGGGATTTCAGCAATCTCTGGGCCGGTGGGCGAATGGCGCTCGACGGCCATGTCGACACGCTTTTCGACGTCGACGCCTACCGGGCGGCGCTACGTGGCATGTTCGGGGCAGATCTCCCAAACCAGGAATGGAGCTATCCGCCGAGCATCCTGCTGATCGGCGCGCCGCTTGCGGCCCTGCCGATATTCCCCGCCTATCTGGTCTGGACCTTCGGCACCGTTCTGTGTCTGTGGCTGGCGGTCCGGCCCCTGAAGGTGGGAGGAGCCGCCGAGCTGGCGATTGTCTTGAGCCCCGCCGTTATCTGGGACGCGGTCTTCGGCCAGAACGGCGCGCTGACGACCGCCTTGCTGATCGGCGGCCTCGCGGCGGCACCAAGGCGCCCGGTGTTGGCGGGGATCCTGTTCGGCCTGCTGACGATCAAGCCGCATCTTGGCATCCTCGTCCCCTTCTGCCTGCTCGCCTGCGGCAATTGGCGAGCGATCGCCGCGGCCGCCGGGACCGCGGCTCTTGTGGCGGTGGCCACGGGCCTGTTTTTCGGCTTCGATGTCTGGTCGCTGTTTTACACGCAAACCCGGCCACTGATGACCGGGATCATGGAAGCGCCCTTCCCCCAGCACTACCACGCCAATGCCATGACCGTGTTCTTTACGGCGCGGGCGATCGGCTTCGGCGTCTCGGCTGCTTATGGCCTGCAGGCGATTGCCACGATCGTCGCCATCGGCGCCGTCGTCTGGCTCTGGCGGCCGGGCCGCCAAGTGGAGCATGCTGAAAGGGTCGTGCTCACCGCAGTTCTCGCGATCCTCGCCACACCCTACGGTTATACCTACGACACGATCGCTGTGGCGGTGGCGGCTGCGCTGCTGTGGACGATGGTTTCGAGACCGCCCCGTCTCGTCCTCGCCATCTGCTGGCTCTACGCGTTCGTTGCGCATATCCTCAACAATGCCGGTTTCCACATCGGCGTGCTCGTGCCGTCGTTTCTTGCCGGGTGGATGTTTTTCTCGATATGGGTGCGAAGCCGAGGAGCGCAGTCGCGCCCGAAGCCGTCAGCGGCGTAGTCGATTGGCGCGCGTCATCGGCGCTCCCCATCTCCGATCAAAGCTTCCTCAGCGCCACTTCCTCGATCAGGTGGTTCGCGCCTTTGCGCAGGATGAGGTCGGCCCGCGCCCTGGTGGGCAGGATGTTCTCGCGCAGGTTCTTCAGGTTGATGTTGGCCCACAGCCCCTCGGCGATGGCGCGCGCGGCGTCCTCGGAAAGCTGCGAGTAGCGGTGGAAGAAGGAGTCCGGATTGCGGAAGGCGGTCTCGCGCAGCCGCATGAAGCGCTGGATGTACCACTGATGGATCAGCTTCTCGTCGGCATCGATATAGATGGCGAAATCGAAGAAGTCGGACAGGAACGGCACGATCTTGCCGTCCTTCGGCAGCTTGCCCGGCTGCAGCACGTTGATGCCTTCGAAGATCAAGATGTCGGGGCGGTCGATTGTAACGACCTCGCCGGGGACGACGTCATAGGTCAGGTGCGAATAGACCGGCGCGCGGACGCTGCCTTGCGCCGATTTGATGCCCGACAGAAATCTGAGCAGCGCGCCGACATCGTAGCTCTCGGGAAACCCCTTGCGCTCCATGAGGTTCTCGCGGCGCAGGATCTCGTTGGGCAGCAGGAAGCCGTCGGTGGTGATGAGATCGACCTTGGGGCTCGATGGCCAGCGCGCCAGCAGCTCTTTCAGCACGCGCGCCGTGGTCGACTTGCCGACTGCGACCGAACCGGCGATGCCGATGATGAAAGGCGTCTTGACGATGTCCTGCGCCTTGAAGAAGGCCTGGCGCTGCCTGAACAGCAGCTGGCTCGCCTCGACATGGGCCGAAAGCAGGCGGGAAAGCGACAGGTAGATGCGCTTGACCTCTTCGAGGTCGACCGGGTCGTTGAGCGAACGCAGGCGATCGATCTCGTCCTCGGTCAGCGTCAGCGGCGTGTCGGCGCGGAACTGCGACCATTGCTCGGCGGAGAAGAAACGGTAAGGGGAATACTTCTCGGTGGGAGCAAGCTGGTCCATCGAGTTTCCTGCCTCCTAGAGCATGATGCCGAAAAGTGTGAAGCGGTTTTCGGGCGACACCATGCTTTATCCGCCTCTTTCAGGCCTTGGGCCGCGACGCCTTTTCGGCAACCCCTGAGCGGCTGGTGCGGCTCTCGAGTTCCTTGAGCACGTCGTCCAACGGAACGCCAGCGATGCCGAGCACGACCAGCCAATGATATACGAGATCGGCGCTTTCCGAAACGAGGGCCTGCTTGTCGCCGCGGATGGCGGCGATGACGGTTTCCACAGCCTCCTCGCCGAGCTTCTGCGCCGCCTTGTCCATACCCTTGGCGACCAATTTCGCCGTCCACGAGTCCGGGTCGCCGGAATGGGCGCGCTGATGAATGATCGTTTCCAGCTCGGCGAGCGAAAATTGAGCCATAGCAGTCATCTATCTGCTTGTTTAAGCATGATCTTTTCCGACAACCGGTTCCCGCTTTTCATGCTTTAAGTCCGAGGCGAGGCCGAGTCCAGCCGCATCGGCAGGCCGGCCCTGGCCATGTATGCCTTGGCCTCGGCGATTGAGTAGGTGCCGAAATGGAAGATCGAGGCGGCAAGCACGGCACCCGCGTGGCCGTCGCGTATGCCTTCGACCAAGTGATCGAGCGTTCCGACGCCGCCCGAAGCGATGACCGGCGCTCGCACGGCATCGGCGACGGCGCGGGTCAGCGCGATGTCGTAGCCCGCCTTGGTGCCGTCCCGGTCCATCGAGGTCAACAGGATCTCGCCGGCTCCCCGATCGACCATGCGTGCGGCGAATTCGACGGCGTCGATGCCCGTCTTCTCGCGACCGCCATGGGTGAAGATCTCCCAGCGTTCGGCCTCGCCGGCCGCCGACACCTTCTTGGCGTCGATGGCCACGACAATGCACTGGTTGCCGAACTTGTCGGCGGCTTCGGTGACGAAATCCGGGTTCTTCACCGCCGCCGTGTTGATCGACACCTTGTCGGCGCCGGCCAGAAGCAGCTTGCGGATGTCGGCCACCTGGCGCACGCCGCCGCCGACGGTGAGCGGCATGAAGCATTGCTCGGCCGTCCTGGCGACCACATCGAAGATCGTCTCACGATTGTCCGACGAGGCGGTGATGTCGAGGAAGCAGAGCTCGTCGGCGCCCGCGGCATCATAAGCTTTGGCGGCTTCGACCGGATCGCCGGCGTCGATGAGGTCGATGAAATTGACGCCCTTGACCACGCGGCCGTTCTTGACGTCCAGGCAGGGGATGACGCGGGCTTTCAGCATCACTTGCGTTCCAGGGTGGACAACAGCTCTACCACCAGTTCGCCGACCAATGGCGGCACGTCGCCCTTGGGGTCGAAGGCCGGATCGTAGGCGGAAATGGTGAGCCCAGCGATGGCGAGCGGGCCGGCGAGGCCGCACATCGCGGTGCGCACCTGCTCCGGCGCCGGGCCGCCGGGCGTGGTGTAGCGGTTGGCCTGCAGCTTCTCGGGATCGTGCACGTCGAGGTCAACATGCATGTGGACCTGGCGTGCGCCGTCGGCTTTCAATGTCTGCGCCGCGCTCTTCCAGTCGGGGCATTCGGTCCGGATGATCGGCAGCTCTTCCAGCAGTTTCATTTCGGCAGCGTCGAGGTCGCGCGCATTGACAAGGACGCAGCGCGACGGATCGACCGGCTTGAAGCCGGGGATATGGTTCGCCATCGGCCGCCAGCAGAGGCCGAGCACGGTGGCCAGTGCCATGCCGTCGAGGAAGCCCGTTATGGTGGTTTCCGGCGTGTTGAGGTCGCCATGCTGGTCGGCCCAGATGATGGCGTCGGCGCCGGCACCTGCCACGGCACCGGCGGCGGTCAGGCAGTTGCCGGCCAGCACGATCGGAAACCGCTTCTTGTCCAGCGCCATGCGGACTTCGCCCGAAACGGCGTTGCAGACGGCAAAGCCGGTACCGATCTCGCGCTCTTCCTCGTCCTCGACTACCTTGCCGATGTCGTTCACCTCGACGTCGTGGCCGGCAAGCTTCAGCGCATCGGCCAATCCGCCGGAAATCAGCGCGTCCGGACCCTGGCCGCATCCGCTGTGGAAATGGCCGCTGTCGTAGGATGCCAGGATGATCGAAATGTTCACGCTCTTGCCTCCGCCCGCTCGCGGCGCAGGATCGCCAGCGCCTCGGCCGGTTCGATACGTCCGTCATATAGGGCGCGGCCGGAGATCGCGCCTTCGAGTTTTTGCGCATCGGGCATGGTCATGCGCACGATGTCGGCAATCGAGGCGAGGCCGCCGGATGCGATCACGGGAATGGAAACCGCCTCTGCGAGGTCGATGGTCGAATCCCAGTTGATGCCGGTCAGCACGCCGTCGCGGTCGATGTCGGTGTAGATGATGGCGGCAACGCCGGCGCCCTCGAATTTCCTGGCTAGCTCGACGACCCCAAGCTCGGACGCCTCCGCCCAGCCTTCGACGGCGACCTTGCCGCCCTTGGCATCGATGCCGACAGCGATCTTCCCTGGAAAAGCCTTGCACGCTTCCTTGACGAGTTCGGGTTCGCGCACCGCCACGGTGCCGAGGATGACGCGCGTCAGGCCGCGATCCAGCCAGTCTTCGATTTGCGGCAAGGTGCGGATGCCGCCGCCGAGCTGCACCGGATTCTTTGTGGCCTTCAGGATGGCGCCGACCGCGGCGCTGTTGACGCTCTGGCCCTTGAAGGCGCCATTGAGATCGACGACATGCAGCCACTCGAAGCCCTGATCCTCAAAGGCTTTGGCCTGCGCGGCGGGATCTTCGTTGTAGATCGTGGCGGTGGCCATGTCGCCGTGTTTCAGGCGCACGCATTTGCCGTCCTTGAGGTCTATTGCCGGAAACAGGATCATGGGTCAGGCGCCCTCGACGATGACGAAATAGCCGGTCGAAGCGGCGAGCCGGAATTTCGAGGCGTGCTGATACTCAGGCGAATGATAGCATTCGGTCGCCTTGTCGTAGGACTCGAACTCCACCAGCACGTGACGATTGCCGGTCGGCCCTTCCGGACTCTCGTAGCGGCCCGCGCGGACTGCGAATTTCGCGCCATATTTCGCAAAGGCGACGGCATTCGCTTCGATATACTGCTTGTAGACGTCCGGATCGTGGACATCGATCATCGCCATCCAATAGCCCTTCCTGCTCATTTTCAGGGCCTCCATTTCAGGAAATTGGTAATCAGCGCCAGGCCGAGCGCCTGGCTCTTCTCGGGATGGAACTGCGTGCCGGCGAGGTTGTCGCGTGCAACGGCTGCCGTGACCGGGCCGCCATAGTCGGCGATCGCCAGCAGCTCAGCCGGGTTCTTCGCGTCCAGATGGTAGGAATGGACGAAATAGGCATGCAGCCCTTTCGGACCCGTCTCGATCCCGGAAAACAACGGGTGCTCGCGCGTAAGCTCGATCGTGTTCCAGCCGATCTGCGGGATCTTCAGCGCCGGATCGGACGGCTTGATCTCCTTGACGTCGCCGGTGATCCAGCCGAGGCCCTTGGTGATAGTCTTTTCCAACCCGCGTTCCGACATCAGCTGCATGCCGACGCAGATGCCGAGGAACGGCCGCCCCTTGGCGATTGCCGCTTCTTCCACCGCCTCCCACATGCCTGGCACCGCGTGCAGGCCGGCGGCGCAGTCGGCATAGGCGCCGACACCCGGCAGCACGATGCGGTCGGCCGAACGCACCCGCTCGGCGTCGGCCGTCAGCTCGATCGTCGCGGCGATGTCTCCCTCGCGCGCCGCGCGCTCGAAGGCCTTGGTGGCCGAGCGCAGATTGCCCGAGCCGTAATCGATGATGGCTACCCGCATGTCAGGGCCTTCCAGGCGTATGGGTCAGTCCCAGCGCCATGCCGGTTTGCGGCGGGCGCGCTAACGATGCGTCCGGCACGATGCGCGGCAGAACCGGCTGCTCCTCGCTCTCCTCGCCGGTTTCGAGCGCATGGCGCGTCTCGGCATCGACGAGGCTGCCGGCCTCGACCACGCCCCATTCGCGCCAGCCGCGCCGGCGCAGCGAAGCGATGCGCAGGTCCTGGCCTTCGAAGCCGACATAGAGCGAGACCAGCAGCGACAGCAGCGATCCGGCCCCTTCGAGCCCGAGCCTCTCGCCGGCCACCGACAGGATTGCCATGACGATGAAGGTCAAAGCCGCCTCGATCCACATCCGGTGCCAGGCTAGCCAGAGCGGCGCGACCAGGAAACCCAGCCAGGTGAAGCTGTCGCGCACGAAACTTGCGTCCTCGGCTTTCGCGCTGCCCGCCGGCGGCTGCATCACGACATAGATCGCCATAGGGCTATCCTTTCAGGGAACCCTTGGTGGACGGCACCGCGTCGGGCTGGCGTGGATCGGGCTCCAGAGCCGCGCGCAGCGCCCTGGCCACGGCCTTGAAGCAGGTCTCGGCGATGTGATGGTTGTTGGCGCCGTAATGGTTGGTCACATGCAGCGTGATGCCGGCATTCTGCGCCAGGGCCTGGAAGAACTCGCGCACCAGTTCGGTATCGAACGTGCCGATCTTCGGCGACGAGAAGCCGACGTTCCAGACCAGGAAGGGCCGGCCGGACACGTCGATGGCCGCTCCGGTCAGCGTCTCGTCCATGGCGAGGTCGATCGATGCGTAGCGCATAATGCCGCGCCGCTCGCCCAGAGCCTTGCTCAACGCCTGGCCGATCGCGATCCCGGTGTCCTCGACCGTGTGGTGGTCGTCGATATGAAGGTCGCCCTTGGCCTTGATCGTCATGTCGATCAGCGAATGCCGCGACAGCTGGTCGAGCATGTGGTCGAAGAAGCCGACGCCGGTCGAAATGTCGGCTTTGCCCTTGCCGTCGACATGGACCGAAACCGAAATCTCGGTTTCCTTGGTCTTGCGGCTGACTTCGGCGGAACGCGTCATCGTTCTGTCCTTATTGCCCTGGCCGGGGCTTCGGGCTTGAAAACGAAAGCCTTCTATCAGCATGATCCGGCGATTGCCAGTTGCCATTCCTGCCCTGTCGGCCTCGGCCGAGGGGCGGTTTGCAATCGCTGGCCCTATGCATACATATGGCCGATCAAACTTACTCGTACCGCGCCAATCGCCTTTTCAAGGGATAGCGCGAATCGGAGCTCAAAATGTCGAATGAACTCACCATGCACGCCACGACCATCATCAGCGTGCGCAAGGGCAGCAAGGTCGTGATCGCCGGCGACGGTCAGGTCAGCCTCGGCCAGACGATCATGAAGGGCAACGCCCGCAAGGTGCGCCGCATCGGCAAGGGCGGCAGCGTCATTGCCGGCTTCGCCGGCGCTACCGCCGACGCCTTCACCCTGCTCGAGCGGCTCGAAGCAAAGCTCGAGCAGTATCCCGACCAGCTGACGCGCGCCTGCGTCGAGCTCGCCAAGGACTGGCGCACCGACCGTTACCTGCGCCGCCTGGAAGCCATGATGCTGGTCGCCGACAAGTCGGTCTCGCTGGCGCTGACCGGCAATGGCGACGTGCTGGAACCCGAGCATGGCGTCATGGCCATCGGCTCCGGCGGCAATTACGCCCTGGCCGCGGCCCGCGCGCTGATCGATACCGACAAGGACGCCGAGGAGATCGCCCGCAAGGCCATGCAGATCGCGTCCGACATCTGCGTCTACACCAACAACAATTTCGTGGTCGAAACGCTCGACGCCGCCTGAGGTCCATGATCGGGGAGAGGATCATGGCCAACCAGGAGCATAGCTACGATTTTCGACCGGTCACCGAGAAGGATCTGCCTTTGATCGCCAGGTGGCTGCGCGAGCCGCATGTCGCCCAGTGGTGGGACGATCCGGAAAAGGAGATCGCCGAGATCCGCGAGCATATCGATTCGGTGTCGGTGGAAGCGCTGATCGTCGAACTGGACGGCAGGCCGATCGCCTATCTGCAGAGCTATGACCCGCATATGGAGGACGACCATCCCTATGCCGACCAGCCTTTCGGCACGCTGGGCATCGATCTGACGATCGGTCCGCCGGAGCTTGTCGGCATCGGCCATGGCTCGGCAATCCTGAGCCAGTTCGTCGAGGAGCTGTTCGAGGAAGGCGCGCCCCGCGTCATCATCGATCCGCATCCAGACAATGCCCGTGCCATCCGCGCCTATGAGAAGGCAGGCTTCAGGCCGATCGGCCGCAGGCATTCGCAATATGGGGATGTCGTGCTGATGGCCGTCGATGCGGATGAAGACGACGATGAAAATCTGGGGGACTGACCGAATGACCGCGCCTGAGGACAAGACGCTTTCCGCCTATGAGGACAGCTGGCGCATGGGCCTGCTGCTCGTGCTCGCCTTGATCGTCTTCCAGGCGGGCGCCCTTTATGGCATGGGCCATCCGCCGATCTGCACCTGCGGCTACGTCAAGCTCTGGCACGGCGTGGTCAACAGTTCGGAGAATTCCCAGCACATCGCCGACTGGTACACTTTCTCGCACATCATCCACGGCTTCCTGTTCTATGCGCTGGCCTGGGCGCTGTTCCCGCGATCGCCGGTGGGCTTAAGACTCGCCTTCGCTGTCCTCATCGAAGGTGGCTGGGAAATCCTGGAGAACAGTCCCTTCATCATCGACCGCTACCGCGCCGGCACGATTTCGCTGAACTATTACGGCGACTCGTACGGCGACTCGATCATCAACTCGGTGTCCGACACATTGTTCATGGTGCTGGGATTTGTGATGGCGCGAAAGCTACCTATATGGTTGATCGTGGCCCTGGCTCTCATCTTCGAGCTCGGCACGGGCTACATCATCCGGGACAATCTGACGCTCAACGTGATCATGCTGCTGCATCCGTTCGAGTCCATCAAGCAGTGGCAAAGTGGAATTTGAGTAATATGAGCACCTTTTCCCCACGCGAAATCGTTTCGGAACTCGACCGCTTCATCATCGGCCAGAAGGACGCCAAGCGCGCCGTGGCCATCGCCTTGCGCAACCGCTGGCGTCGTCAGCAGCTGGAAGGCCAGATGCGCGAAGAGGTGATGCCGAAGAACATCCTGATGATCGGCCCGACGGGCGTCGGCAAGACCGAGATCTCGCGTCGCCTGGCGCGGCTCGCCGGAGCGCCCTTCGTCAAGGTCGAGGCGACCAAGTTCACCGAAGTCGGCTATGTCGGCCGCGATGTCGAGCAGATCGTGCGCGACCTCGTCGAGGTCGCCATCGGCCTGACCCGCGAGAAGATGCGCGAGGACGTTGCGGCGCGCGCCCAGATCAATGCCGAGGAGCGCGTGCTGGAAGCCCTCGTCGGCAAGACGGCGAGCCCGGCCACGCGCGATTCCTTCCGCAAGAAGCTGCGCGACGGCGAGCTCGACGACAAGGAAATCGAGATCGAGGTGGCCGACACCGGAAATGGCGGCATGCCAGGCTTCGAGATCCCCGGCATGCCCGGCGGCAATGTCGGCGTGCTCAACATCAACGACATGCTGTCGAAGGCGATGGGCGGCCGCAGGACCAAGACCCGCAAGACCACGGTGCGTGATTCCTACGCACTGCTCGTTAACGACGAGTCCGACAAGCTGCTCGACCAGGACGAAGTGGTGCGCCGGGCGCTGGAATCGGCCGAGAACGACGGCATCGTCTTCCTCGACGAGATCGACAAGATCGCCGCAAGGAGCGACATTTCGGGCGGCCCGTCGCGCGAAGGCGTGCAGCGCGACCTGCTCCCGCTGGTCGAAGGCACCACCGTCGCGACAAAATACGGGCCGATCAAGACCGACCACATCCTGTTCATCGCGTCCGGCGCCTTCCACGTGTCCAAGCCATCCGACCTGCTGCCCGAGCTGCAGGGCCGCCTGCCGATCCGCGTCGAGCTGCGCGCGCTGGAGAAGTCGGATTTCGTCCGCATCCTCACCGAGACCGAGGCGAGCCTCATCAAGCAGTATATCGCGCTGATGAAGACCGAGGGCGTCGAGCTGACCTTCACCGACGACGCCATCGATTCGCTGGCCGGCATCGCCGTCGACCTCAACGCCAGCGTGGAGAATATTGGCGCGCGGCGCCTGCAGACGGTGATGGAGCGCGTGCTGGACGAGATCTCTTACGACGCGCCGGACCGCAACGGTACGACGGTCACAATCGACGCCGCCTATGTCGAGAAGCATGTCGGCGACCTGTCGCGCAACACCGACCTGTCGCGATTCATCCTGTAGGCGCCGCCGCCGGCAGATAGCCTTCCTTTCGCGCGTTGCGCGCACGGGACGGCTAGGGCGCATGGCCGGAAATCTGCACGTCCGCAATCTGGATGACGACTTGAGCTGAAGATGCGTGCGGCCCGGCATGGGCGATCGGCCGAGGCCGAGCACCGTGAAATCCTTAGGCAGGTGCTGGAAAATGAGAGCGAGCCCTCGTTCGAAGAGCTGGCGGCCCGACTGCGGTTGCTCACTGCCCAGCGAAAGCAAAAACCCTCCGAAGTGCTGCTGCGCGAAGAACGTGACGAACGGTGACGGAAACGCTCGTCGTTGATGCCAGCATCGCTGTCAAATGGGCGGTCGAGGAGGAGGGTACGTCTCTGGCGCTTGGCTTGCGGCATGGTCGACGCTTCGCGGCGCCGGAACCGCTGATCGTTGAGTGCGCCAACATTCTCTGGAAGAAGGTCCAGCGCGGTGAAGTCAGTCGCGAAGAGGCGAAGATGGCCGCAAGCTTGCTGGAGCGTAGCGATATCGAATTGTTTGGCATGCGGGGATTGCTCGCCAAAGGGACCGAACTGGCGACGGATATCGGTCATCCGGCCTATGACTGCATGTATGTCAGCCTTGCGATGAGCCGAAATTGTCGCTTTGTGACCGCGGATGAACGCCTTGTCCGAGTGCTGCACCAGAAGGCTCCCGTGAAATCGCCAATCTATGCATGACCTTGGAGCAGCTCTCAGCCGGCTCGAATTGATGCCGTTGATCGATACCCGCCGTTCTTGTCAGGCGGCAACGCAACGGCGGCTGATCTCTTTGGTGACTGTCCTTTACCTCAAACCTGCAGTGTGGCCAGATGGTACCATCTGGCCGCCTTTCGATGTGGTTTGACCGCGCCTTCTCTCGACTCTGTCGTACGCTTTTCCTAGTTTGCCGCGAATTCAAAGGCGGCGGCATGAAGAAATATATCCTACTTTTTCTGGGCATCGCTTTGGCGGCGGCGGTGACGATCGCCGACGCGGCGACCATGGTGCCTCCGGGCAATCGCAACGCCGTGCAGCCGGACATTCCGGGCGCGTCCAGCCGGCGTACGCAAGCAACCAACACCACCTTCCAGGCCAAGTACCGGAAAGTCTACGCGTTGCTGCAGAACGACGCCGAGCTGCGCGGCAAGATCAGGAAGGTGGCGGCTGCCTACGGCATCGATCCGATGCATATCGTCGGCGCCATCGTCGGGGAGCATACATACAATGTCGACGCCTACGACCGGCTGCAGACCTACTACGTCAAGGCGATGTCCTATCTGTCGAGCAAGCTGACCTTCGCCTATGAGGGTGAGGATGTCAGCGATTTCGTCCAGCGGCCGGAATTCAAGAAATGCGCCGGCATGGACGACAGCTACGATCTGTGGGAATGCCGCGAGCAGGTGTGGAACCATGCCTTCCGCGGCAAGAGCGTCGGCGGCGAGGATTTCCCCGACGACCGCTTCGGCGCCACCTTCTTTCAGCCCTATTATGCCGGCCAGACCTTCGGTCTCGGCCAGCTCAATCCGCTGACCGCGCTGCAGATGAGCGATCTCGTGCACAAGGTCTCCGGCCTGCCGAAGCTCGACGTCGAAGATCCCAATGCGGTCTACAAGACCATCATGGACCCGGACCTGACGCTGCCTTACGTCGCCGCGACCATCAGGAAGTCGATCGACGCCTATCGCAGCATCGCCGGCTTCGACATCTCCCACAATCCGGGGCTTACCGCGACGCTTTACAATGTCGGCAACCCCGAGCAGCGCGCCTATGCGCTGAAGGCCGAGAACGACAGGCGCCGCGCCGCCGGCGAACCGGAAAAGCTGCCCGAGGAGAACTATTACGGCTGGCTGGTCAACGACAAGCTCGATGAGCTGAAGGCGCTTTTCTAACCAGACCTACGCCGCCAGCAGCGATTTTAGCTTGACCGTCTGCGAGCCGAGCGCCTCCGGCGCCGGGCTCGCCCGCTTGGCGATCAGCATCTCCGCCAGGCGGATGTCGCGCGCCACTGCGTTGCCGGGACCGATGCCGCTGGCGGCGACCAGCCTGCCGTCCCCGGCCAGATGGAACAGGATGAAGGCGCCGTCGTCGAGGTCGCGCCGCACGATGTTCTTGCCCTCGTCGGAAAGCCCGGCGATCTGCAAAGTGAGCCCGTACTGATCCGACCAGAACCACGGCACGGCGGCATGCGCCTCGTTGGCCCCCAGCATGTTCCTGGCGGCCAGCGCGCCTTGCTCCTGCGCGTTGCGCCAGGCCTCCAGCCGCACGCGCCGCCCGCCATAGACGGCGAGCGGGAACGAGCAGCAATCGCCGGCGGCGAAGATATCCGGATCTGCGGTGCGCAAATGCTCGTCCACGGCGATGCCGTTGTCGATCGCGAGCCCCGCCTCGGCGGCAAGCGTGGTCACCGGCACGGCGCCGATGCCGATCACGGCGAGATCGGCGACGATCTTCTGCCCGTCGGCCAGCGCGATGGCGACTTCCTTGCCGTCATCGGCGATTGCGGCGATCCCCTGGCCAGTGCGGATCGCAACTCCCTCGGCCTCATGCGCCTTGTGGATGATCCCGGCGATCTCGGCCGGCACGCCCCGCATCAGGATGCGCTGCTGCGCCTCGATGACGGTGACCGTGGCGCCGAGTTTCCGGGCCGAGGCCGCAAGCTCCAGACCTATGAAGCCGCCGCCGATGATGGCGACGCGCCTCCCCGAGCCGAGATGGGCGCGGATGGCAAGCGCGTCGTTGAAGGTCCTGAGATAAACGCAGCGCGACCCGAGGCCCGGCATCGGCAGCTTGCGAGGTACGGATCCCGTGGCCAGCAGCAGCTTGTCGTAGGACAGGGAAGAGCCGTCCGACAGTTGCACGGTATGGGCTGCGCGGTCGATCGCGACAGCCAGGACGGAATGGATGTGCCGGATCGCGCGTTCGGCGAGGACCGCGTCTGTGGCGATCGCCTTGATGGAGGGAGCCTCGCCGCTCATCGCTTCCTTCGACAGCGGTGGTCGTTCATAGGGCAAATGCGGCTCGTCGCCGACCAATGTCACCGGCCCGTCATAACCGAGGTCGCGCAGGGCGAGCGCCGCGCGCCCCCCACACTCGCCCGCACCGATAATCAGCATCCCCGTCATGGTTTTACCCGATCTGGATCAGGACTTTTCCAGCGTCGACCTTGACCGGATAAGTCTTCAGGTTCACGCAGACGGGTGCGCCGCGCGCGTCGCCGGTCTTATAGTTGAAGCGGCCATTGTGCTTCGGGCATTCGATGATGTCGTCCATCACCAGCCCTTCGGCCAGATGCACCTTTTCATGCGTGCACAGGCCGTCGGTTGCGAAATACTCGTCGTCCGGGCTGCGGTAGATGGCGTAGGTGAGGCCGGAATGGTCGAACCGCATCACGTCCTCTTCATCGATATCCCCGGCCGCGCAGGCCTCGACCCAGTCGCTCATCTCGCTCTCCTGGAATTCATGGTCATTTGGTCGGGCTGCTCACTCGGCCGCTGCCGACACTGGATTGTCGTTGTGCAACTCTTCCCGGTAGGGTTTCGCCGTCGGCGGCAGCGCGCGCTTGAGGAAATAGTCCTCGTTGCGCAGCTGTCGCAGGAAGGCGGGGATCATCTCGCGATAGCCGGCCAGGATCGAGGGCGTCGGCGCCGGCAGGTCGTGCCTGATCGTCTCATGCAGCTTGGGCAGCGCGTGATAGGGCACCATCGGGAACATGTGGTGCTCCACATGGTAATTCATGTTCCAGTAGATGAACCGGCTGATCGGATTCATGTATACAGTGCGGCTGTTCAGACGGTGGTCGACGACATTTTCGGCGAGCCCACCATGCTGCAGGAGCCCGGTCATCACATGATGCCAGGCGCCGTAGAGGCGAGGCAGGCCGACGAGCATCAGCGGCAGCCATGAATGCAGATAAAGCGCCAGCGCGATGGTCGCGATGTAGATGGCGAGCCAGACGCGTGCCACGCGGATCGCCTTCGGCTGCTCCTGCTCGGGAATGAAGCTTTTTTCGGCGGCGCTGATGTTGCCGGCGGCATTGCGCAGCATGTCGGTCATCGCGTGCCAGGCATCGAGAATGCCGAAGAAGTTCAGCACCACGCGCAAAAGGTCCGGCGGGCGCATGACGGCGATCTCGGGGTCGCGGCCGACAATGATCGTGTCTGTGTGGTGGCGCGTATGGCTCCAGCGCCAGGTCACCGGATTGCGCATGATCATGAAGCAGGCGAGCTGGTAGACGACGTCGTTCATCCACTGCGTGCGAAAGGCCGTGCCGTGGCCGCATTCGTGCCAGCGGGAATCGGTCGAGGAACCGTAAAGCGTCCCATAGACGAAGAGGAAAGGCACGCACCACCAGCTGCCCCAGAACCAGATGCCGCCCGCCGCGCTGACGACGAAGGCGGCGAGCCAGATGATGGTGTCGCGGATCGCCGGCTGATCGGAGCGCTGCATCAGCTCCTTCATCTGCTTGCGGGGGATCTCGGTATGGTACCACTCGGCCGCCGCAAGGCCATTCTCGACCGCAACCTTGGCGTCACGCCCGGTCAGGCTGTAGTCGCGCGGCGATGCCGCCGAAGACGTGATTGCCGTCATTGGGGTCCTCCGTCAGCGCCTTGGCGAACCGCCCCGAGCATGTAGGGCTCGCGCATCGCTGACTTTCGGCTTCAGCATAACCACAAGGTCTGATAGTCTCAACATCACAAAGATAGTTTCTATCATTTCCTATCAGTATCAGATATGCTGAATCGGATATCCATAGTCGGGCAAGCGAGGAAGCATTCATGGCAAAGCGGCCGACAATCACCGATCTCGCGCGCGTCTCGGGCGTCAGCGTCGCCACCGTCGACAGGGTGCTGAACAGCCGCCTGCCGGTGCGCGAGGAGACGGCGCGCCGCGTCTACGACGCCGCCACCGAGATCGGCTATCATGCCGCCGGGCTGATCAAGCAGCGAATGCGGCAGGAACTGCCGGAGTACCGGCTCGGCTTCCTGCTGCTCAGGGGCAATGATGTCTTCTACGGCGATTTCGCCCGGGAGATCGAGCTGGCGGTCGCGCAATCGCAGCGGTTTCGCGGCGTTGCGACGGTCGATTTCGCCGCCTCGCTGGCGCCTGACGAAATCGCTGCCCAGATGCGCAGGCTGGCAGCCAAGTCGAGGGGCATCGCCGTCGTCGGCCCGGACCATCCAAACCTCACGGCGGTCGTGGAAACGCTGAAGGCGAGGGGACAGCCTGTCTTCTCGCTGCTGTCGGATTTTGCCGCAGGCATCCGCGAGGGCTATGTCGGTCTCGACAACCGCAAGGTTGGGCGCAGCGCGGCCTGGATGATCTCCAAGGCCGCCAGAAAGCCGGGCAAGGTCGCGCTCTTCGTCGGCAGCCATCGCTTCCACGGCCATGAATTGCGCGAGATCGGCTTCCGCTCTTTCTTTCGCGAACACGCGCCGGACTTCACCGTGATGGAGACGCTGGTCAACCTCGAGGCCAATGACGTGACGCATGACGCCATGCTTGATCTCCTGGCGCGCCATCCTGATCTCGCCGGCTGCTATGTCGCCGGCGGCGGCATGGAGGGCGCGGTCTCGGCGCTGCGGACGGCGAAACCGGCCGAGATGCCGGTCGTGATCTGCAACGAGATCAATGCCGTCTCGCGCGCGGCACTTGCCGACAACATCCTCACCATGGTGATCTCGACGCCGCTTGCCGCGCTCTGCCGGGAACTCGTCGGACTGATGACCCACGCCATTGAAAGCGGCGCCGCCAATGCGCCCGGGCAGACCTTCCTGCCCTTCGACATCTATCTGCCGGAAAACATCTAAGCGTCAGCCATGATGGAATCCATCAGGCTGATGGATTCTTGCATCGTGGTTCACCGTGGCTCGGGCGCAATTTTCGACCCCCTTGGTCCGTCTTAGACGCTGATGGTGAGCGAAAAACCGGCCGCCCCAGTCAGAATCGCCCTTGACGTTTCTCAAGCGAAATGGAATAAATATTTCACTAGCTAGACCTTTTGGTTCTTTCGTTCCGAGAGCGTCTGTTCGAACGGAGGAAGAGGCGTTCCAATCGAATTGGCGACGCCGCATGGCCGCAGGGAGAGATTCTCCGGGCAAACCGGGGATTCCGGTTCAATGGGTGCAGCCGGACACCAAGTGGAGGAGATAAAATGAAGAAACTGCTTTTGGGCGTCGCGCTTTCGGCGCTGATGTGTTCATCCGCCTTTGCCGCCAAGATCGGCGTTTCGATGGCTCTTTTCGACGACAACTTCCTCACTGTGCTGCGCAACGGCATGATTGCGCAGGCCAAGGGCATGAGCGGCGTCGAACTGCAGGTCGAGGACGCGCAGAACGACGTGGCAAAGCAGCTCGACCAGATCAAGAACTTCGCCGCTTCGGGCGTCGACGCCATCATCGTCAACCCGGTCGACACCTCGGCCACGCAGGCGATGTCGGATGCGGCCGCCGCGGCCAAGATCCCGCTGGTCTATGTCAACCGCGAGCCGGTCAACGTCGACAAGCTTCCCGACAACCAGGCATTCGTCGCTTCGAACGAAGCCGATTCTGGCACGCTCGAGACCAAGGAGGCCTGCCGCCTGTTCAAGGAAGCCGGCAAGAAGGAAGCCAATGTCTATGTGATCATGGGCGAGCTTTCGAACCAGGCCGCGGTGCAGCGTACCAAGGACATCGAGGAAGTCATCGCCACCCCGGACTGCAACTTCATCAAGATCATCGACAAGCAGACCTCGAATTGGAAGCGTGACGAGGCCCAGAACCTGATGACCAACTGGCTGTCGTCGGGCAAGGCCTTCGACGGTGTCATCGCCAACAACGACGAAAGCGCCATCGGCGCCATCCAGGCGATGAAGGCCGCCAATGTCGACATGAAGTCGGTGGTGGTCACCGGCGTCGACGCCACCCAGGACGCGCTGGTGGCGATGCAGGCGGGCGATCTCGATGCGACGGTCTTCCAGGACGCGGCCGGCCAGGGCGCCGGCGCGCTCGATGCCGCGCTGAAGCTCTCCAAGGGCGAGAAGGTGGATAAGAAAGTCTACATCCCGTTCCAGCTCGTGACGCCGGCGAACATCGACAAGTTCTTGAAGAAGAACTGAGGCGCCTCGATATCGGGCGGCGCGTCCGGTCGGAACACGCGCGCCGCTCCGCCTTTCCCTCTCGTCCGCACGGGAGGCCGGACAAGTGCGCCCGACGGAGGAAGACGACGTGTCACAGACATCGCATGGCATTGGCGGGCTGAGCTACGACGCCAAGAAGCGTCCGTGGCCTGCCGAGTTCAACGTGTTCCTGGCGCTCGTTATCCTGGTCGCCGCTTTCGAGCTGGTGGGCCGCGTCTTCCTCGGCGACAGCTTCCTGTTCAACACCCGCGAGAATGTCTCCGGGCTCTTCAACGAGCAGCGCTTGCAGATCATCATCCTGCAGGTGTCGATCGTCGGCATCATCGCCATTGGCGTCACCCAGGTCATCATCTGCGGCGGCATCGACCTGTCCTCAGGCTCGATCGTCGGCGCCACCGCCATGATTGCCATGAGCTTTGCCCAGGTCGCGACGGTCAACGGCAATCCTAATCCCAAGGCGATGTTCATCGCCTATGGCTGGACCGACCTGCCGGTCATCGTGCCGCTGCTGGTCGCGATCGGCTGCGGCCTGATCGCCGGCCTGATCAACGGCCTCTTGATCGCCTTCACGCGCATCCCGCCCTTCATCGCCACGCTTGGCATGATGGTCACCGCCCGCGGCATCGCCAAATGGTGGTCGAAGGGCCAGCCCATCTCGTTTCCGACCGACAGCTTCGCGGCGATCGGCAAGGGGCTGATGCCGGTCGTCATCTTCATCTCGCTGGCGATCCTGTTCCAGCTCATCCTGACCTACACGAAATACGGCAAGCATTGCTACGCCATCGGCTCCAATGAGGATGCGGCGCGCATGTCCGGCATCAAGATCGCCAACCACAAGGTGCTGGTCTATGCGATCGCCGGCATCCTTGCCTCGATCGCAGCAGTGGTGCTGTCCTCCAAGAACCTCACCGCCCAGGCCGGCATGGGCGTCATGTATGAGCTCGACGCTATCGCGATGGCGGTCATCGGCGGCGTCTCGCTGTCGGGCGGCCGCGGCTCGATCATCGGCACGGTGATCGGCTCCCTGATCTTCGGCGTCATAATTTCCGGCTTCACCTTCCTGCGCCTCGACGCCTATTATCAGGAGATGGTGAAGGGCGTGATCATCGTCGGCGCGGTCGTTCTCGATCAATGGCGCCAGCGCCGCCGGGCGATAGGAGCTTGACCATGTCCGACATCGTTCTGAAGACCGAAAACCTCACCAAGCACTATGGCGGCGTGCATGCGCTGCAGGAGGCGAATTTCGAGCTGCGCAAGGGCGAGCACGTCGCCATCATGGGCGACAACGGCGCCGGCAAGTCGACCTTCGTGCGCCAGATCACCGGCGTCGAGCAGCGCACCGACGGCAAGATCTGGTTCGACGGCAAGGAGGTCAATTTCGCCGGCCCGATCGAGGCGCGCGAGGCCGGCATCGAGACCGTGTTCCAGAACCTCGCTTTGGCCGACGACCTCGACGTGCCGTCGAACCTCTTCCTCGGCCGCGAGAAGGTGCTGTTCAACCTCGGCCCCTTCTCCATCCTTGACCGCAAGGCGATGCGCAAGGCGACGGAGGCGGCGCTTGTCCGCACGGCGGTGAAGATCCCGAACCTCTCCAGCACCATTCGCCACATGTCGGGCGGCCAGCGCCAGTGCGTGGCGATCGCCCGGACGGCGACCTTCGCCTCCAAGCTGATCATCATGGACGAGCCGACCGCCGCGCTCGGCGTGCAGGAGACGGCGCAGGTCGAGAACATCATCCGCACGCTGAAGGAGAATGGCGAGCCGCTGATCCTGGTCAGCCACAACATGCGCCAGGTGTTCGACCTGGTCGACCGCATCGTCGTCTTCCGGCGCGGCAGGATCGTCGCCAATTTGCGCAAGCAGGACACCGACGGCAACGACATCGTCGCCTATATCACCGGCGCCAAGACCGGACAGGCGGAGCTGCAGGCTGCCTGACGGCGCGCCACGACAGGATCAAATCATCCGCGCCTCAAGGGCGCGGCTATGCGTACAACCCCACCTCGAAGGACATTCCATGACACTCCGCTTCGCTCTTCTCGGCGCCGGCCGCATCGGCAAGGTGCATGCCCGGGCCGTCGGCTCAAATCCGCAGGCAAAACTCGTCGCCGTGGCCGACGCCTTCGAGAAGGCCGCGACGGAGCTTGCCTCCGCCTATGGCGCTGAAGTCCGCACGATCGAGGCCATAGAGAAAGCCAAGGACATCGACGCCGTCATCATCTGCACGCCGACCGACACGCATGCCGACCTGATCGAGCGTTTCGCCAAGGCCGGCAAGGCGATCTTCTGCGAGAAGCCGATCGACCTCTCCGTCGAGCGCGTCGAAAAATGCTTGGCGGTGGTCGAGAAGACCGGCGCCACGCTGATGGTCGGCTTCAACCGCCGCTTCGATCCGCATTTTGCTGCCGTACGCAAGGCGATCGACGACGGTGCCATCGGCACGGTCGAGATGGTCACCATCACGTCCCGCGATCCCGGCGCTCCGCCGCTCGACTACATCGCCAGGTCCGGCGGCATTTTCCGCGACATGACCATCCATGATTTCGACATGGCCCGCTTCCTGCTCGGCGAGGAGCCCGTTGCCGTCAGTGCCCACGCTTCGGTGCTGGTCGACAAGAAGATCGGCGAAGCCGGCGATTTCGATTCGGTCAGCGTCATCCTCGAGACCGCCTCCGGCAAGCAGGCCGTCATCTCCAACTCGCGCCGCGCCACCTATGGCTACGACCAGCGCATAGAGGTGCATGGCTCGAAGGGCATGGTCGCGGCCGAGAACCAGCGGCCGGTCTCGATCGAGCTTGCCAACGATAAGGGCTATACGCGTCCGCCGCTGCACGACTTCTTCATGACCCGCTACATCGACGCCTACGCCAACGAGATCGCCTCTTTTATCGCTGCGGCGACTGCCGGCAAGAAGGCTGCGCCGAGCGGCAAGGACGGGCTGATCGCGCTGAAGCTCGCGGACGCGGCTTTGGAGTCGGCGAAAACGGGGAAGACCGTCCGCGTCGACTAGTTCAAGGGCGAGCGTTTTGAGGGCGATCAGGTCGTCGATCTGCAGGGTTTGGGGATTAGCCGGAGCATCCGTCATGTCGTCATCCTATGGCGAAGCAAGGAGCGAAGCGACGCGGCGCAGACCATAGGATTCATGCCGTTACATTTGAGCGATGCTAACGGTCCAGAATGCTGCTCCGCTGCGTTCCTCGGCCGGGGTCACGGAATCCTAGGGTCTTCGCGACGGAGCTAGGCTCCTGCTTCGTCCTAGAATGACGAAGTCGAGGGCTCTTCGACCAAGTTATCAACGCGACACGGCGCCAAGAAACCGATCGTAACGTCAATGAATCTCGAAATTCCATTGGTAGTCAAAGACACAGGAGCACAGCGATGAGCGGTTTGGCCGGTCGCAATTCAGAAACGCGCGCCATCGTCACCGGCGGCGCGCAGGGTATTGGCTTCGCCGTGGCTGAAGCCTTGGCCGACGAGGGCTGCCGCGCGCTGGCGCTGATCGGCCGCTCGCAGGAGAAGGGCGACAAGGCGGTCGCGGCTCTGAAGAAAAACGGCGTCGACGCCATCTTCATCAGCGCCGATGTCGCCAAGGTCGCCGACTGCAAGCGTGCCGTCGAGGTGGCGATCAAGCATTTCGGCACGTTGAATGGGCTGGTCAATGCCGCCGCCACATCCGCGCGGGGGTCGCTGGTGGAGACCACCGAGGAGCTGTTCGACCAAATATTCGACACCAATGTGCGCGGCCCCTTCTTCCTGATGCAGGGCCTTGTCGCGCATCTCCTGGAACGCAAGGCGCCGGGCTCGATCGTCAACGTGCTGTCGATGTCGGCGCATGCCGGCCAGTCCTTCCTGACGCCCTATTCGACCAGCAAGGGCGCGCTGATGACGCTCACCAAGAATGTCGCCAGCGCCTACCGGAAGAACCGCATCCGCTGCAACGCCGTGCTGCCGGGCTGGATGGACACCGAGGGGGAGGCGATCGTGCAGAAGAAATGGCACGGAGCGTCGGATGACTGGCTGGAAAAGGCAGAGGCCGCGCAGCCGATGGGCCAACTGGTGAAGCCGGCCCAACTCGCCCGGCTGATCAGCTACATGCTGAGCCCGCAGGCCGGTGTGATGACCGGCTCGCTGGTCGACTACGATCAGAATATCGCGGGTGTGATCGGCGAGTAAGGGCCGGTCTCGGAGCGCTTTTTGTCCCACGCCTCCGGGCCCATCTTTTGCTATAAGCAGGGCGCGCCAATAGGAGGAGAGCGCCTTGCACCCGTACTGGATCACGATAGGCGGTCATCTTGGTGTTGGCGTCACTGCACGGTCGGAAGGCGACGCGCTGCAACTCGTCGCGCTTGCCTTCCCATCTCAAAAAGCGGTCAGCATCGAGATCATCAAGGATATGAACGATCTCGATCAGAATCACGTGCTGCCCAATTTGGGTGGGGCGAACTGGCTTCGGCGTGGCATCTGGTTTCCCCAAGGCTACGAGCACATTGCAAGCTGAGACAATGCGCACCCTTAAGAGGCACGTGACAACCGCCCTCGCATCGACTATATGAGCCGCATGATCCACCTGACCGCCTCGTTTTGGTACTTTAGCTACGGTAGCTCGCTGGCGGCGGGAGGATTGCGCTCGATCTGAAAAATTTCCAGATCAAAATCCGACAAGCCGCCAGACCTGGCGGCTTTTTTGTTTCAGCCGGCAGGTCTCCTAAACCAGGAGCAGAAAGCCGTGTTGACCACCACAGACGACCTTCGGGTCACCGAAATCAGAGCCTTGAGCACGCCCGACGAGGTGATGCGCGAGATACCGCGCTCGCTCACCGCGACGCGCACCGTTGCCTCCTCGCGCAACGCCATTCATTCCATCCTGACCGGGGCCGACGATCGACTGCTTGTCATCGTCGGCCCTTGTTCCATCCACGATCCGGTCGCCGCCGTGGACTACGCCAGCCGTCTGGCGGCGCTGCGCGAGACCCTTGCCGACCGGCTCGAGATCGTCATGCGAGTCTATTTTGAGAAGCCGCGCACAACGGTCGGCTGGAAGGGGCTGATCAACGATCCCGATCTCGACGGCAGCTTCAACATCGAGAAGGGCTTGCGCATGGCCCGCAACGTGCTGTCGGCCGTCAACAATCTCGGCCTTCCGGCGGCGACTGAGTTCCTCGACATGACCATCCCGCAATATATCGCCGACCTCGTCGCTTGGGGCGCCATCGGCGCGCGAACGACCGAAAGCCAGATCCATCGCGAGCTGGCTTCGGGTCTTTCCTGCCCGGTCGGCTTCAAGAACGGCACCGACGGCAATCTCAGGATTGCCGGCGAAGCGGTGAAGTCGGCAGCACAGCCGCACCATTTCATGGCAGTGACCAAGGGCGGCCGCAGCGCGATCGCGGCGACCACGGGCAATGAGGACTGCCATGTCATTCTGCGCGGCGGCATCCAGCCCAACTACGATGCGGCGAGCGTCGATGCCGCCGCCGCCGAGCTTGGCCACATCGGTGTCGCGCCGCGCCTGATGATCGATGTCAGCCACGCCAACAGCGCCAAGAAGCCGGAGAACCAGCCCAAGGTCGCGCATGATGTGGCGGGCCAGGTCGCAGCGGGTGACGAGCGCATCATCGGCGTCATGATCGAGAGCAATCTCGTCGCCGGCCGCCAAGACGTTTCGCCCGGCAAGCCGCTCGTCTACGGCCAGAGCATCACCGATGGCTGCATCGACTGGGCGACTACGGAGACCGTGCTGCACGGCCTCGCCGGCGCCGTCGAATGGCGCCGGTCGGCGAAGCGCGAGATGTTCGCCAGCCGTCAGGGCGCGGCATAAGCCGAATGGGGGGCGGCGGTCACGCCGCCCTCAACCCTTCCCAGGCCGTGAATACCGAAACGGCAAACAGCAGCAGCCCGGCGCTTCGCCCGGCCAGGATGGTCGCGCGTGGATTGTCGACCAGCAGCCCCCGGCTGCGGCCGGCTGTGACGGCGAGCCCGCCATAGATCGCCGCCTGCGTGGCGACCGTCAGCAATCCCATGATGGTCGCCTGCATCCAGATCGGGCCGTAAGCCGGCTTCAGGAATTGCGGATAGACGGCGAGGATGAAGAGATAGGCCTTCGGATTGATCAGGCAGGTGACCAGGCCCTGGCGAAACGCCTTCCAGGCCGAACGGCTCCCCGTGGGCCCGTCATCGCCGACGGTGATCGAGCTGCGCATCAGCGAAACGCCGATATAGGCCATGTAGGCGGCGCCGGCGATAAGCAGCGGCGTGAACAGCACCGGCACGAAATGCATGAGCAGCCCGACGCCGACCGCGCCGTTCAGCGTGTGCACCGCGCCGCCGAGCATGATGCCGGCGGTGGCCGCCAGGCCTCGATTGCTGCCGCCGGTCAGCGCATTGGCGAGCACGAACAGCATGTCCATGCCCGGAACGGCGATGATGCCGAACAGAAGCACGAAGAACAGCCAGAGATTTTCGCCATAACTCATGTCAGTTGCCTGTCGCCTCGTTCGCTTGGGTGCAAAGGAATCTATTGATTTTCAAGTGGGTAGGCGGCCCTATAGGTCACGCCAACTGACGAGGATGTGTCAGTTGCGTCTCGGTAGGGTGGAAAAATGCGCAAGGCCTCGCGCCTGTTCGAGATTATCCAGATCCTGCGTCTGGCCAGGAAGCCGGTGACCGCGGCTGCAATGGCCGGGCAAATGGAGGTGACCGTGCGCTCAGTCTATCGCGACATCGCCGCGTTGCAGGCGATGCGCGTGCCGATCGAGGGCGGGCGCGGGATCGGCTACATATTGCGCCCCGGCTTCGACCTGCCGCCGCTGATGTTCTCCATCGAGGAGATGGAAGCGATCGTGCTGTCACTGGCGCTGCTCGAACGCACGGGCGACGACGAGCTGAAGCAGGCCGCAAAACGCGTCGGCGCCAAGATCGCCGGCACCGTGCCCCCGCCTTTGCGGCAGACGCTGGACGCCAACGCCCTTCACGCCTGGGGATTTGCCGCGCCTTCCGCGCCCGCTGTCGATCTCGCGCTGGTCCGCCGCGCCATCCGCGACGAGGAGAAACTCGGCCTCGCCTATCGCGACGAGGCGGGACGCGCGACCGATCGCATCATCCGCCCGGTCGCGCTGATCTATTATGCCGAGACCGCCAATATCGTCGCCTGGTGCGAATTGCGCCAGGCCATCCGCAATTTCCGCAGCGACCGCATCGAGGACTGCCGGCCAACGAACCTGTGGTTCAAGGGCGAAGGCGACCGGCTGCGGCAGGTCTGGGTCGACGGCTGGGAGATCGATACCGCGGCCGCCGGCAACTGATGCGTCACCGCGGTGCCGTGCGCCGCACCTCTATATGGATGTCAGGGCACGATGCCGCGGCAGGCCCAGGCTACATTGGCGAAGGATCGCGGACCGTCGGGCCGGCCTGCCTGATAGGCATCGCGGACGGCGGCCTCGACGCGCTCGCGCTCGGCTGCGTCCAGCGTGGTCATGTATTTGCCGAGCGGGCCTTCTCCGGCGCGGATCGGCGCCCAAAGGTCGTCGAAATCCGAGTAGTCCATCCGGATCATCAGCTCCGCTTCCGTGACGTCGGCGAGACCCTGCTCGACAAAGGTCCGCTTCATCTCGCCCGGCTGCATCATAGGCTGGAAGCAGTAGCGGCTGCGCATCTGTCGTCCGCTTTCGCTGACCGCGGCAATCGTGTCGATCATCATGCGCATGCCGGTCATGCCGCCATAGTGGTCCCAGACCACTGCTGCGACTATGCCGCCCGGTCGCGCCACGCGGCGCATCTCGGCCACCGCCTTGCCGGCCTCCGGCACGAAATGCAGCACCAGCAGCGCCAGCGCGCGGTCGAACGCGTTGTCTGAGAATGGCAAGGCGGTGGCATCGGCCTGGTTGATGGTGACGCGCGGATCGGTGTTTTTCTCCTTCGCCGCCGCGACGAAGACCGGGGAAAAATCGATGGCCTGGATCTCGGCAAGATCGGCGGATTTTGCCAGCTCGAATGTCAGGCTCCCGGTGCCGCAGCCGACATCGAGGATTGTCTCGCCGCCGGCCAACCCCGCGAACTCGATGAACTTGGGCGCCAGCCTGCGGCTCCAGCGCCCCATCAGTTGCTCATAACCGGATGCTGCATGGACAGTGAAGGTGGACGTCATCTGAGCCTCCCATTTATGAGTCCAAGCTAAACGACGGCGGAATTGCTGCCAAGGCACCGGCAATCTGCAACATCGGCAGCAAAGGTAGCCGAACGCGCCGGCGCTTTATGTAGGTGACTTCACGTCCGCCACGCTCTCCCGCTCCACCAGCGGGCACTCGAGCTTGGTGATCGGGTACCGGCCGCGGCCGGGCGTCGGCGGCGTTTCGAGCTGCTCGATCGCCCATTGGCCCATCGCCAGATGCGGCAGGATCAATGTGGTCAGCGGCGGGAAAAGGTGGCGGGCGATCTCCTCGTCGTCATAGCCAACCACGGAGATGTCCTGCGGGATATGCAGGCCGGCTTCCTTGAGCGCCTCGTAGCAGCCAATGGCGGTGCGGTCGTTCTGGCAGAAGATGGCGGTGGGACGCTCCTTGAGCCCGAGCAGCTTCACCGTCGCGGCATAGCCGGCGCTGGCCGACCAGTCGCCCTCGACCACCAGCTCCGGGTCAAAGGGGATGTCCGCTGTCGCGAGCGCCCGGCGATAGCCCTTGAGCCGGTCCTGCGCGGCCTGCATCCACGGCTCGCCAGTGATGGTGGCGATGCGGCGATGCCCATGGGCGATCAGGTGCCTTGTCGCGCTCTGGCCGCCGGCGATCTCGGAGGGAACCACGGCCGGGAAGGCATAATCGGCGGTGTAGCAGTTGAGCAGGATGACCGGGATGTCGAGGCTGTAGAGGAAATCCGGCGCCGTGATCTCGCGCGTGAAGATGGTCATGTAGATCAGCGCCGAGATGCCGCGCCGCGTCAGTGCTGAAATCGCGCGGGGCTCCATCACTGCGTCGCCCATGGTCTGCGCCACCAGAAGCACATTGCCGGCGTTCCACGAGGCCTGTCGCGCTCCCTCGATGGCGACCACTGCCTCGGGGCTGGTGGCGAGCTGGTCGACCGCAAAGCCGATGACGCCGTCGAGGCCTTCGAACGGCGTCACTGGCGGCCTGAGCGCCGAAAAGACCGGCGGCGAATAGCCCAGCGCCCGCGCCGCCTCGATCACCCGGTCGCGTGTCTGCTGCGAGAGCCTGATGCCCGGCGAATTGTTGAGCACGAACGAGACCGTCGCCTGCGAGCAGCCGGCGGCGCGCGCAATGTCGGTCATGGTCACACGCCCCTTCGGTTTGGCCGCCAGCTTGCGGCGCCTGGAAGTTCCGGGGGGATCGCGCAGGTCCGTCGGTTCGCTCATGGTCGTTTCCCAAACCCAGCCGGCTCTAAAGCAAAGGCGGCGGCAACGGCAAGATGGTCGAGGCCGTCGCCGTTTACGAGACTGCGCGTGCTAATACATATTCGCAAGCAAGTCATGCGAAGCACCGGCTGAGCCGCTTCTCGACGAAACCGGTCAGACAAGGTCAGCAATGCTGACAATTCTCGCGTATTCCGCGCGGTTGCGGACCTGTTGCGCTCGCTCTCTTCGCTCCTGGCGCGTCCTTTGACCAGCGTCTCCTCCGCGTCGGCAACGCGCCTCGTGGTGTCATAACTAATAGTCTTTACTAATAGCCCTAAGCGTTCTACTGTCAACTCGGCGTGTCCGAACGGGCCTCCGTTGGGCGCGGCAGGTGCGATGGACGCTCGCTCGAAACGCGGCTTTATCGCCGGTCTGGGCTGTATCCATTCTCACGAAAATGTCAGACAAATCGGACTATTTACGAACGCCACATGAGTGTCTAGTGTCTCGACCGCGGCCCGATCGGCACCGTTCTTAAGTCGGCGGACCTTTGCGCCAGACCCTTGAGGAGGAGGGTTGTCCGGACCGCGGTCGAGACATCGCCAACGAGTTCTATAGTCAGGTTCTACAAGGGAGGTTGAAATATGAAATTTTTGATCCGTAACGCATCTGTCGCCGCAGCGGCCCTGCTCATCGGGCTTGCGACCACAGCGGTAACCCGCGCGGACGACAAGCCGACGCTGGCCTTTGTCGTCAACGGTGCGTCAGACTTCTGGAAGGCGGCGGAAGCCGGCGTCAAGAAGGCGCAAGGCGAGCTGCCCGACTACAATCTCGAGCTGAAATATCCGGAACAGTCCTCGGTCGCCATCCAGCAGCGCCTGATGGACGACTTGGTGACGGCGGGCGTCAAGGGCATCATGGTCTCGGCCGTCGACCCCAAGACCTCGACCGATGGGCTCAACAAGATCGCGTCGGAAACCGCGCTGTTCACGACCGACTCCGATGCGCCGCAGACCAAGCGCGTCGCCTATATCGGCTCGTCCAACGTCGATGCCGGCAAGCAGGCGGCCGAGATCGCCAAGAAGGCGATGCCGAATGGTGGCAAGTGCCTGGGCTTCGTCGGCCTGCTCGGCGCCGACAACGCCAAGGAACGCATCCAGGGCATGAAGGACGGGCTCGCCGGCAGCAAGATCGAGCTGGTCGATGTGCGCGGCGACGATATCGACCAGGCGCGCGCCAAGAAGAATGTCGAGGACGCGCTGGTCGCCAGCCCCGACATCACCTGCATGGTCGGCTTCTACTCCTACAACACGCCGCGCATCTATGAAGCGCTGCGCGACGCCGGCAAGCTCGGCCAGATCACCGTCGTCGGCTTCGACGACGATCCGATCACGCTGGGCGGCGTCAAGGAAGGCACCGTTGCCGCCACCGTGGTGCAGCAGCCGTTCGAATGGGCCTATCAGGGCATGAAGCTGATGGCCGCTTATCTCAAAGGCGACAAGTCGGGCATCCCGGCCAACAACCTGATCATCATCCCGACCAAGATCATCGGCAAGGATGATGTCGACGCCTATGCCGCCAACCTCAAGGCGATGCAGGGCAAGTAAGCCCGGCACAGTTGCGCCGGCTCAAGGTTTTTCCCTTGAGCCGGCGTTCGTATTGACGGACCCGCCAAGGCCCGTCAGTCTGTAGCCCACCGGCTGCTGCCAAGTGCGGTAACTATGGCGCGATGACCCCTACCGACACCACTCACCCAGACACCGCTCCGTTCCTGAGCCTTGAGGCCGTGCGCAAAACCTATCCGGGCGTTGTCGCGCTAGATAGGTTCTCCATGGAAGTTCGCCCCGGCGAGGTCATCGGCCTTGTCGGCGAAAACGGCGCCGGCAAATCGACGCTGATGAAGATCCTCGGCGGCGTGACGCGGCCGGACAGCGGCACCATCACGGTCGATGGCGCCGCGCATGACGGGCTGACCGTCGAGCAGAGCATCGGCTCCGGCATCGCTTTCGTGCACCAGGAATTGAACCTTTTCGAGAACCTCGACGTCGCCGCCAACATCTTCTTCGGCCGCGAGCCGCTGAAGGCCGGGCCGCTGAGGCTGGTCGACCGGGCCAGGCTGCGCGAGATGGTGGCGCCGCTCCTGAAGCGCGTCGGCGCCAATTTCTCGGCCGATGCGCCTGTCGCGTCGCTGTCGCTCGCTCAGCAGCAAATGGTCGAGATCGCCAAGGCGCTGTCGATCAAGGCCCGCCTTGTGATCCTCGACGAGCCGACCTCCAGCCTGCCGATGGCGGAAACGGAAAAGCTGCTCGACGTCATCAAGGGGCTGAAGGCTCAAGGCATCAGCGTCATCTTCATTTCGCATCGGCTGCATGAGATCGAGCGTGTCGCCGACCGCGTCGTGGTGCTGCGCGACGGCACGCTGGCCGGCACGCTGGCGAAGGACCGGATCAACCACGACGAGATGGTCAGGCTGATGATTGGCCGCATGCTGAAGGAGCGCGAGAAGGCCGGCGAAGCCACGCGAGCGCCGGGCAGCGTCGCGCTCGCTGCCGAGGCGATCCGCACCAGCACCTATCCAGACCGGCCGGTCAGCATCGAGCTGAGACGCGCGGAGATCCTGGGCCTTGCGGGCCTGGTCGGCTCCGGCCGCACTGAACTCGCGCGCGTGCTGTTCGGCATCGAAGAGCGTTTGGCCGGCAGCGTCACGCTTAACGGCAAGCCACTTGATGTCGGCTCGGCCGCTGACGCGGTGGCGAACGGCATCTTCCTGGTGCCGGAAGACCGCAAGCTCACCGGCGTTTTGCTCGACCTGTCGATCGCGCAGAACATCTCGCTGCCCAACCTGCCGGCCCATGCCAGGCGCTCGCTGGTCTCGGCCGGCGCCGAGCTCGCGACGGCGGAAAAGCAGAAGAAGAACCTCGGCATCAAGGCGCCGTCGGTGCTCACCCGCACCGGCACGCTGTCCGGCGGCAACCAGCAGAAGGTGGTTCTCGCCAAATGGCTGGCGATGAACCCCAAGGTGATGATCCTGGACGAGCCGACGCGTGGCATCGACATCGGCGCCAAGGCCGAGATCTACGGCCTGATGCGGGCGCTGGCCGATGCCGGCGTCGCCGTGCTGATGATCTCCAGCGACATGGAGGAGGTGATCGGCGTCTCGGACCGCATCGCGGTCATGCATGAGGGGCAGATTTCCGGCATCCTCGACAAGGACGATTTCAGCCAGGAGAACGTGCTCTTGCTGGCGGTCGGCAAGAAGCCGAAACTGCTGCAAGCGGCGGGAGGAGCGCAATGAGCAAGAAAGATCTCGGCCTGCTGATCCTGATCCTGGTGGTCGGCGCGGTGGTCACGGCAATCAATCCACGCTTCCTCTCGGCGATCAATCTCGCCAACACCTCCAACCTTGTCGCCCTGTTCGGCATCCTGTCGATCGGCCAGGCCTTCGTCATCATCACCGGCGGCATCGAATTGTCTGTCGGCTCGCTGATCGCGCTGCTCGGCACCCTGTTCATCGACTTCATCGCTGTGCGCGAATTGGACTGGCCGCTGGCCTTCGTGGTGATCATCGTGCTCGGCGCCGTCATCGGCTTCGTGCATGGCTGGCTGATCACAAGGCTGAAATTGCAGCCCTTCGTGGTGACGCTGTGCGGCCTGCTCATCTATCGCGGCGTGGCGCGTTTCTACACGGCCGACGGTACGGCGGGCTTCGCCTTCGGGCAGAATTTCCCGACACTCGAATTCCTGACCGCGGGCCGCTCCTACGGCTTGCCGAACTCCTTCATCGCGCTGATCGTCATCGCCATCGTCATGTGGGTGGTGCTGCACCGCTCGGTGTTCGGCCGCTATCTCTACGCCATCGGCAAGAACGAGGAAGCGGCGAAATATTCAGGCATCCGCACAGGCCGGGTGATCATCGCGGCCTATGTCATCTGCGGCGTGCTGACGGCGCTGTCGGCGATCTATTTCGCCATGTACACGCGCTCGATCTCGCCGGCGAGCCACGGCCAGTTCTACGAGCTCTACGCCATCGCGGCCGCCGTGCTCGGGGGGTTCTCGCTGCGCGGCGGTGAAGGCTCGCTGGTCGGCGTGATCCTCGGCACGGTGCTGCTGCAGGAACTGCAGAACCTCGTCAACCTGCTCGGCATCCCCTCCTCGCTCAACTTCGCCGTCATGGGCGGCGTGATCCTGATCGGCGTGCTGGTCGACCAGCAATGGGGCGTCTTCCGCGCCCGGCGCCGCATGATCGAGGCGACGCGCCAGAATGTTGCGGGCGCGCCGGCGGAGTAGCCTCGCTCTAACGTTCACGGTCCCTATTGGATCGATGCTCGCCATGAACCCCCCGGGCGGGCCCGGATTCGCGGGCGGATTGCAGCAGCGCGTGAACCGGAAAAAACTGCCCTTGTCGCAGAATTGGGGCTGGGCTAAGCAATTGGCATCTGAGGGTTCCAAGAACAAAAATTGGGAGACACACCTGTGACATCATCACGTTGGATCGCGCTCGCGGCGCTGGCATTGACCTGCTCGACCCCGGCGCTGGCCAAGGACTGGAAAACCGTTACCGTCGCCATGGAGGGCTCCTATGCGCCCTGGAACCAGACGGACGCCAGCGGCAAGATCGTCGGCTTCGAGGTGGACATCCTCAACGACGTCTGCGCGCGCGCGAAGCTCGAATGCAAGATCGTCGCGCAGGACTGGGACGGTGTCATTCCCGGACTCACGGCGGGCAAGTTCGACATCGTCATGGACGGCATGTCGATCACCGAAGAGCGCATGAAGACGATCGACTTCTCGATCCCCTACGCCTCGTCGCCGGTCGCCTTCCTGGCCGACAAGAACGGCCCGCTGGCCAACTTGTCCAACAGCGGCAAGATGATCGACCTATCGAAGGACGACGCCGAATCCAAGGCGGCGCTCGACACGCTGCGCAAGGAGCTCACCGGCAAGAATGTCGGCCTGCAGGTCTCGACCACCGAGGCGACCTTCGCCGACAAATATCTCAAGGACGTCGCCAACGTTCATGAATACAAGACCACCGACGAGCACGACCTCGACCTCATGGCGGGCCGCATCGACGTAGCCTTTGCCGACACCACCTATTTCCTCGGCACGCTGGCCAAGCCGGATGCCAAGGACCTGGAATTCGTCGGGCCGCAATTCAAGGGCGGTCCGATCCTCGGGCCAGGCATCGGTGCAGCCTTCCGCAAGACCGACAAGGACTTGCAGGACATCTACAACAAGGCGCTCAAGGCCGCGCTCGACGACGGCTCGGTGTCGAAATACTCCATGCAATGGTTCAAGATCGACATTACCAAGTAATGTCGCAACGGGAGCAGCCAAAGCTGCTCCCGTTTTGCATTGAGTGCATGTCGGCCCAAAAATGCGTAGCGGTTTTGGGAGAACGACATGCATCAAAGGCGGGCAACCGTCGATGCACATCTCGGCGTCCGCAGGAGCCGTAAGTGGAGTTTCTCAACGATCTCAGGGACCAGGTGTCGACGGCCTATGCGCTCTTGGCCGCCGGCTGGGGCGTGCAACTGCTCTGGGGCATCGCCTGGACGCTCGCCGTCACCATCGTCTCGATGTTGATTGGTGCTGTGCTGGGCTCGTTGGTGGCGGCGGCCAAGCTCTCGCATCGCGGCGGATTGAGATTCATCGGCGAGAGCTACACCACGGTTTTCCGCGGCGAACCGGAACTCTTGATCATCTACCTGTTCTACTATGGCGGCACGCAGGTGCTGACCGGGGTGGCGCGGTCGACCGGGTCGATCGGCTCGACCGACATCTTGAACATGCCGAGCTTCCTCGGCGGCGTTCTCGCTGTCGGCATCATTTCCGGTGCCTACCAGGCCGAGGTTTTTCGCGGGTCGTTCCTGGCGATCCACCGCGGCGAATTGGAAGCAGCCCGCGCCTATGGCATGTCGGCCTGGCTGCGGTTTCGCCTCGTGATCATGCCTCAGGTCCTGCGCCTTGCGGTGCCGGGGCTAGGCAATGTCTGGCAATTGACGATCAAGGATTCCGCGCTGATCTCGGTCACCGGCGTCGCCGAACTGATGCTCACCGCCAACAAGGCTGCGCGCTCGACGCATCATTCGCTGCTTTTCTACACGCTCGCCGGCATCCTTTACCTGGTGATGACCTCAGTCTCGACGCCGATCTTCGAGAAGGCCGAGCGTTACACCTCGCGCAGTTTCATGCGGCCGAAGTGAGGTGGCGGTGGATTTCGATTTCTATCTTTCCACCATGTGGAGCGTGCTGAAGGCGCTGCCGCTGACTCTCGAAATCTGGTTCTTCGGCATCGCCTTCGGGCTCCTTATCGCCACCGGCCTGACCTGGCTGCGCGCCTCCGGCTACAAACTGGGCGAGTATTTCACCCGCGGCTACGTCTTCATCTTCCGCGGCTCGCCGCTCTTGGTGCAGCTCTATCTGATCTATTTCGGGCTCTCCCAGTTCGACTTCGTCCGCCACAGCCCGGTTCTATGGCCGATCCTGCGCGATCCGATGTATTGCACGATCGTCGCCATGGCCTTGAACACAGCCGCCTATGAGAGCGAGATTTTCCGCGGTGCGCTCCGGGCGGTGCCTGTCGGCCAGATCGAGGCGGCCAAGGCATTCGGCATGTCGGCCTTCACCCGCTTCCGCCTCGTCACGCTGCCGATCGCGCTGCGGCTCGCTTTGCCGGCCTATTCGACCGAAATCATCCTGATGACCAAGGCAACCGCGCTCGCCTCCGTGGTGACGATCATGGAGATGATGGGAACGGCACAGAAGATCCAGCACGACACGTTCCGACCGATCGAGGTGCTGACCTGCGCCGGAGTGATCTACCTGCTCCTCAACCTGTCGATCGCCCGGCTATTCGCCTGGGTCGAATACAGGCTTTCGCCTCATCTGCGGCCACCGCCCGAGCAAAGCCAGCAAATCAAACCCGTCCCGGAGGTGTTGTGATGTCGGCAAATGTCGCCGCTGCAGCGAAATCGGCACCGGCCTCTGGCGAGACGCCCGCCATCAGCGTCAAGGACCTGCGCAAGTGCTTCGGCGATCACGAGGTGCTCAAGGGCATTTCGCTCGAGGCCCACAAGGGCGATGTGATTTCCATCCTCGGCTCATCGGGTTCGGGCAAGAGCACGATGCTGCGCTGTATCAATCTCCTGGAGACACCTGACTCCGGCGAAGTTCGGGTCGACGGCGAGCTCATCAAGATGAAGCAAGGCCGCGACGGCCATCAGATGCCGGCCGACATTCGCCAGGTGGAGCGCATCCGCGCCAACCTCGCCATGGTGTTCCAGAGCTTCAATCTATGGTCGCACATGACGGTGCTCGAAAACCTCGTCGCCGCGCCGACGCATGTATTGAAGCGGCCGCGCGCCGAGTGCCTGGAGCAGGCCGAGGCGCTGCTGAAACGCGTCGGCATATGGGAGCGCCGCAACTACTATCCGCCGCATATGTCGGGCGGCCAGCAGCAGCGCGCCGCGATCGCCCGCGCACTGGCGATGAATCCCAAGGTGATGCTGTTCGACGAGCCGACCTCGGCACTCGATCCGGAACTGGTCGGCGAGGTGCTGCGCGTCATGCGCTCGCTCGCCGAGGAAGGGCGCACCATGCTCGTCGTCACCCACGAAATGGGCTTTGCCCGCGACGTGTCCAGCAAGGTGATGTTCCTGCACAGGGGCGAGGTGGATTCGGTCGGCGAGCCGAAGGAGATGTTCGCCAGGCCGCCGACGCCGCAATTCAAGCAGTTCATCGCCAACTTCAACAAGTGAAGACAGACCTCGCTCGGCGCTAAGATGTGCAGAGATTCAGGTCAGGCCGAGCCGAAAGTGGTGGCTTCCGAGAACCGGAGCGGAGCGTACTTAAGAACGTGAGCACCGGAAGCGCAGGGAGCCGCTACTTGCAGGCCGGCCTCACCTGAATATCAGCGCATCTTAGATCATGTCCGACAGATCGGAAAACGCCATCGCCTTGCGCAGCACCTCGGCGAAGCGTTCGCCGGCAATGTCTTTGTCGCCGCTGTTGTCGATCGAGGTGACGTCCGGCCCGGTCAGCTTGACGCTGGCGCTACGCGCCAGGCGGGCAAGCACCTCGCCGCGCGATTCGCGGCCGCGCGCCGCCAGCCGTTCGGCCAGGATCTCCGGCGTGGCGGTGATCTCGACCACGGCCAGATTGGCGTAGCGCTCGCGCAGCGCCGGGATGACCGCGCGCGACACGTTGGCGACCGCGACATGGCCGTTCGCCACGGCCCAGTCGACATCGGCCGGCAGGCCGTAGCGCAGGCCGTGCGCATCCCAGCAAAGTGAGAAGGCGCCGTCGGCCTCGGCTTCGGCGAAGGCGGCGTCCGCCAGCGTGTCGTGGTCCTCGCTTGCCGTGTCGCTCGGCCTGGTGATGACGCGGCGCACGAATTCCAGCCGCGTCTCGCCGGCAAAGCGCTGCTTGGCGTAGCCGATCACCGTATCCTTGCCGGCGCCGCTCGGACCGACCACCGCGACGAAGACGCCGTTGCGGATCGGCAGGCTCTCGGCCAGCTCGCGCTCGATGAGGGCCGAGACCATCATGCGACCCGGCGGCCCTGGCGCCACACGGTGCGCACGACCGGCACATGGTCGTCGACGCGCACGCGCACCAGGTCGGCGCGGCGGCCAGGCTCGATGACCCCGCGGTCGGAGAGGCCGACCGCTTGGGCCGGGTTCTTCGACACCATCGCCACCGCCTGCGGCAGCGAGATCGCTTCGATGACGTCGCCGAGGAAGAAGGCCGACTGGATTAGGCTGAAGGGGATGTAATCGGACGACAGGATGTCGAGCAGGCCGTCGGCGGCAAGCGTGCGCGCCGAGACGTTCCCGGAATGCGAGGCGCCGCGCATCACGTTCGGCGCGCCCATCAGCACGCCGAGCCCCGCCGCCTTGGAGGCCTTGGCCGCTTCTTCCGTCGTCGGGAATTCGGCGACGCGCACGCCCTGCTGGATCGCTTCGTCGACATGGCCGGCGGTCGCGTCGTCATGACTGGCCAGCACGATGCCGCGCTCCTTGCAGGCGGCCGAGATGAACACGCGGTTAGGCCCGGAATTGCGGGCCGATTCCGCCATCCGCTTCTCGCAGAATTTCTGGAAGTCGCGATCGGTAAGCTTCAACTTACGCTGATAGTAATAGGCATAGGTCTCAAGATTGACGAACTGCCGCTGCCCAGGCGCATGGTCCATCAGCGAGGCGAGCTTCACCCTGTCGTCGGTCTCGAAATTGGCGAAGGCCTCGAGGCAATCCGGCGCCGAGACCTCGCAACGCAAATGGATGAAATGGTCGGCTCTCAGCCGATCCTGTCGCACGCTGTCCTCGATCGCGTCAGCCAGCTTGCGGACGTCGTCGGATTTCAGGTCGGCGTCCTCGTCCATGCCGACGCGCAAGGCGTCGAGCACGGTGGTGATACCGGCGGTCGCCACCTGGGCATCATGGGCAAGCACGGCGGCGATCGGGTTCCAGCGCACCTTTGGGCGCGGCGCGTAATGACCTTCGAGGTGATCGGTGTGCAGCTCGACGAGGCCCGGGATGATGTAGTCGCCCCCCATGTCCTCGCCGGTGCGGGCAGCACCCGGCTCGACGGCGGCGATCAGGCCGTCGCGCAACAGAAGGGAGCCCTCGACGATCTCGTCGGGCAGCACGATGCGGGCATTGGTGAGAACGGTTTCGGCGGTCATCTCAGGCGGTCCTGTCTCGGCGGTCAATCAAGCTGTTTTGCGGGCGTGGCCACGGCCAAGCGCATGGTGGGAAAGCACCATGAACGGCGCGCCCGGCTCGCTTTCGACGAACAATGTGAGCGCATCCACCGGCACCGGCTGCCGCAGCACATCGGCGAACAGGCTGTCGATCGCCGCGCGAAGGCGTGGGCTTTCCTCGAGCCCGACGCGCCCCGACAGCGTCATGTGGAAGCGGAACGTGTCGAGGACGTAAGGATAGCCCCATTGGCAGAGGTTGCGGAATTCTTCCGGCTTCAGCGCGTCCGGGCTGCGGCGCTCAATCTCAGCTTCGGTCAGCGGCGCGCGGAAATTGTCGAAGGCGCGCACCACCTCGCCGGCGAGATCGTTGAGCGGTGGGAACTGTGTTTCCGGCACCAGCGCGAAGAAGCCGTCGATCTGGCCGACCACCAGGCGTGGAACGACGACCGGCGGCGTCGACTCGGCAAAAGCGTCGAGCGCGGCGCGCAGCGAGGCCTCGGTTTCGTTCGGCGCCAGTCGGAAAGGCGCCTTCAGCGTGGCATGGAACCCATAGCGCCGGGCGGACGCGGTGTGGAAGGCTACCTCGGCGGCCGACAGATCGCCCACCGCCTCGACCGGCCGCGTCGCCGCGCCGAACGGGTCGCGGCCCAGCCATTTGGCGGCAATGCGCGCCAGCTTCTCGTCCTGTCCCGGTGTGTAGTAGATGGCGTAGCGCATCGGCGTTCCTCGTCAAGCGCGCTGCGCCCCTAAGGATCATGCGACGCGCCTCAAGTCATTGTGCTGGCAAGTCGTGGGCCCGAAACGCCGGAGCGCTTGCGGCGACATGCACCGGAACCGCTGCCATAGGTGATTTCCATGACGGATTGACGAAGCTTTCATGGGTTTTCGAAGGCAAGTCCAGCACAGAGCTCGTTAGCCGACAACTTTTCCCGGCTGGACCAATCGGCCGTTCAGGCCTTCATCAGCCATTCGTGCTCGGCCGCGTTGTGGAATTTCCACGTGCGCTTCGGTCCGGCCATGACGTTGAGATAATAGAGGTCGTAGCCGTGGCAGGCCGCGCATGGGTGATAGCCCTTCGGCACCAGCACGACATCGCCGTCTTCGATCGCCATCGCCTCGTCCAGCTCGCGCACGCCGTTGCGGTCGGCATCCGTATAGACGCGCTGGAAGGCAAAGCCCTGCGGCGGATTGAGGCGGTGGTAATAGGTCTCCTCGAGATAGGATTCGGCCGGCAGGTTGTCCTGGTCGTGCTTATGCGGCGGATAGCTGGAGGTATGCCCGCCGGGCGTGATCACCTCGACCACCAGCAACGAATCCGCCGGCTTGCCTTCGGGCAGGATGTTGGTGACGTAGCGTGTGTTGGTGCCCTTGCCGCGCACCTCCTGGCCGAGATCGTCCGGTCCGATGACGCGAACGGGAAGACCGCCGCCGAGGCCGGGCGCCGAGCAGACGGCGAGCTCCAGCTCGGTGTCGGCCGTCACCGACCAGTCGGCGCCTTGCGGCACATAGACCGACCAAGGCTTGCCCTCGAAGGGCGACATGCGCTCGCCGAGCAGGCCGAGTTCCTTGCCGCCGGCGGTCGCCTTGCCCTTGCCGGTGACGAAGACGAGGCAGACCTCGCGGCCGCCCGTCTTGCCGACCGCCGTCTCGCCCGCCTTCAGCCGATGCAGGTCGAACCCGACATAGGTCCAGCCGGCGCTTTGCGGCGTGACATGCGCGACATGGCCGTGGCCCTTGTCGGCCTTGACGATGAGTTTCGACATGCGGGGCTCCTTTGGATTATTCCTTCGGCTCGGCCGGAGGCTTCGCCTCCTCCGCCGGCTTGTAGAGATAGAAAAACTGCCACACCGCATAGCCGGCGAAGCCGAGCGCGATGACGCCCCAGAACGGCGTGCCGGAGGCGAACTCGATGACCGACCAGATCAGGCAGACGGCGAGGACGGCGATGCGTCGCCACAGCGGCCGGAAGAAGGGGTGCTCATAGTCTTTCATCGCGCCAATCCAGGATTTGCCCAAAGCGCAACGGATAAACCGCACGCCCCGGCGAATCCACCGTTTACGCCGGAAACCCTTGCGTCTCCACCGTATAGCCGGCGGCCGTCATCACCCGCATCAGCTCCTTGTGGCCGACTTGAGCCATCTTGAGTGGCGGGTTCTTCTTCGGATCCTGTTCGGCTTCCACGACGAACCAGCCTTCATAGCCATAATCTGCGAAACGCTGAACGATGGCGCCGAAATCGAGCGAGCCGTCGCCAGGCACGGTGAAGGCGCCGAGCGCCACCGCATCGAGGAAGGATTGTTTGGTGCGGTCGAGCCCTTCTATCACACCCATGCGCACATCCTTCACATGGACATGGTTGATGCGCTTGTGATGGTTGTCGATGGCGCGCAGCACATCGCCGCCGGCAAAGGCGAGATGGCCGGCGTCGAGCAAAAGCGGGATGCCTTCGCCGGAGTTGCGCATGAAGGCATCGAGCTCCGGCTCGGTCTCCACCACCGCCGCCATGTGATGATGATAGGAAAGCGGCATGCCCTGGTCGGCGCACCATTCGCCGAATTCGGTGACGCGCCGGCCATAGGCCTTCATCTCGTCGTCGGAGAGTGTCGGCTTGGTGGCCAAAGGCTTCGAGCGGTCGCCCTGGATCGAACGGCCGACCTCGCCATAGACGATGCAGGGCGCGTCGACCGCCTTGAAAAGGTCGATCATCGGCTGGATGCGGTCCTTGTTCTTCGCCAGGTCCTCGTTGACCAGCGTGCCGGAGAACCAGCCGCCGCAAAGGGTGACGTCGGCCTCCTTCAGGATCGGCAGCATCACCTTGGGATCGTTGGGGAAGCGGCGGCCCATCTCCATGCCGGTGAAGCCGGCCGAGCGCGACTGGCGCAGGCACTCCTCCAGCGACACGTCGTCGCTCAGCTCCACGAGATCGTCGTTCCACCATGCGATGGGAGACATGCCCAGTTTGGCTTTCAAGTCGTCACTCCAAATGTCGGTTCGTTGCGCGGCCGGATCAGCCTTGGCGGCTGCCCACGGCTTCCTCGTATTTCTTGCGGGCGGCGTTCACTTCGCGTCGCGCCGAGACTTCCGGCACGGCGACGTCCCACCAATGGCCGCCGGCCTCGGTCGAGATCAGCGGATCGGTGTCGATGACCAGAACGGTCGTCCTGTCGCTCTTCTTCGCCTTGGCCAGCGCCGTCTCCAGCTCGGCGATCGACGCCACCTTTTCGGCATTGGCGCCCATGCTTGCCGCATGCGCGGCGAAGTCGACGTCGGGCAGCACCTCGTGGCGCGCGTCCTTGAGCAGATTGTTGAAGTTGGCGCCGCCGGTCGCCATCTGCAGGCGGTTGATGCAGCCATAGCCGCGATTGTCGAGCAGCACGACGGTGAGCTTCAGGCCAAGCATCACCGACGTTGCGATCTCGGAATTGAGCATCAGGTAGGAGCCGTCGCCGACCATCACGACGACCTCTTGGTCGGGCCTCGCCATCTTGACGCCGAGCCCGCCCGCGATCTCGTAGCCCATGGTCGAGAAGCCGTATTCGGCATGGTAGGAGCCCGGCGCGCCAGCCTGCCAGAGCTTGTGCAATTCGCCCGGCAGCCCGCCGGCGGCATTCAGCAGCGTGACGCCCGAGCCCATGGCGCGCTGCACGGCGCCAATCACCTGCGCGTCGGAAGGATAGGCGGCGTTGGTTGAGGCCGTCACCTTGGTGGCTGCGGCCTGCCACTCCGTCTTGCCCTTCATGGCATTGTCGGTCCAAGTGGAAGGCGCCTTCCAACCCTTCAGCCCCGCGCTGAGTTCTGCCAGGCCCTCGGCCGCGTCGGCGACCAGCGGCAGCGCCCAGTGCTTTCCGGCATCGAAGACCTGCGTGTTCAGCCCGATGATGGTGCGACCGGCATTCTTGAACAGCGCCCAGGATCCGGTGGTGAAATCCTGCAGCCTCGTGCCGACCGCAAGCACGACATCCGCCTCCTCCGCCAGCCGGTTGGCGGCGGACGTGCCGGTGACGCCGACCGCCGCCATGTTGAGCGGATGGTCGTCAGGCAGCGAGGATTTGCCGCCCTGCGTTTCGCAGACCGGAATGCCGGCGCCCTGCACAAGCTTTGCCAGTTCATCGGAAGCCTGCGAATAGAGCACGCCGCCGCCGGCGATCACCAGCGGCTTCTTGGCGCCCTTCAGTGCCGCGACGGCGGCCGCCAGCTCGTTTCGGTCCGGCCGCAGCCGGCGCGGCGTCCAGGCGCGCACGGCGAACAGGCTTTCCGGATAATCATAGGCCTCGGCCTGCACATCCTGGCAGAGCGAAAGCGTGACCGGGCCGCATTCGGCCGGATCGGTCAGCACCTGCATGGCGCGGTTCAGCGCCGGGATGATCTGCTCCGGCCGGGTGATGCGGTCGAAATAGCGCGAAACCGGGCGGAAGCAGTCATTGACGCTCGCCGTGCCGTCGGAGAAATCCTCCGCCTGCTGCAGCACCGGGTCGGGCAGACGGTTAGCAAACACATCGCCCGGCAAGAATAGGACCGGCAACCGGTTCACATGCGCGAGCGCGGCCGCCGTCACCATGTTCAGCGCGCCGGGGCCGATCGACGAGGTCGCGGCCATGAAGCGGCGACGGAAATTCGCCTTGCCATAGGCGATCGCCGCATGCGCCATCGCCTGCTCGTTATGGGCGCGGAAGGTCGGCAGCTCGTCGCGGACCTGGTAGAGCGCCTCGCCGATGCCGGCGACATTACCATGGCCGAAGATCGCCCATACACCGCCGAAGATCGGCACCGTCTTGCCGTCGATCACGGTCATCTGCCGGCTAAGGAAGCGGGTCACAGCCTGCGCCATCGTCAGGCGAACGGTCTTCGTCATTTGTCGTTCCTCCGGCTTTGTTGGCGCCGTTTTCTTATGCTGCCCGTGTTGTTCTTATGCTGCTTTACGGCCGCGCGCGGCAAGCCACGCTTCGGTCAATTGTTCGAAGCGGGCCGCCATGTCGGCGACAGCCTCGTCATCCGACATCCGGCCGGCCAGCCATTGTTCGGCGGCGTTGATGAAGATGGTGCGGCCGACGGCGAAACCCTTGACGATCGTTGCATTGGCGGTGGCGGCGAAGGCCGCGACCAGCTCGTCCTGCGGCGCTTCCAGCCCGAGCAGCACGACGCCGCGGCACCATGGATCGTTCTTGACGATCACCTGTTCGATCTTCGCCCAGGCCCCTGCCGAAGCCTGCGGCTCGAGCTTCCACCAGTCCGGCTTGATGCCCAGCGCATAGAGTTCCTCCAGCGCGCGCGGAATGGTGGTGTCGTCGAGCTTGCCATGCTTGCCGGCGATGATCTCGACCAGCAGCTCGCGGCCGACTTTCCGTGCCGCCTCGAACAGCGCGCGCAGCTTCTGCTGCTGCTCGACCTTGAGCGCTTCCGGGTCGTCCGGGTGGTAGAAGCACAGGCATTTGATGCAATGGTCGACCGGCCATTCGGTGAGCTGCGAACCGATATCCTGCGAGAATTCGAAGCGCAGCGGCCGCGATCCGGGCAATTCGACCGGGCGGCCGAGCCAGGCGAAGGGATGGCGCGCGAACTCGAACATGGCGTCGCGGCCGTATTTCTCGTCGATCAGCATGCCGTAGCCGTCGCGGCCGGCGGCGACTTTAGCCGCCGCCTTGACCGTCAGCACTTTGAAGTCAGGGATACGTGCCACGTCGGCGCCGACCCTCGCCGCGACATCCTCGAGCTGGACGCGATGGTCGCAGGCCAGCGCCATCAGCGAGGGAATGTCGCGCCGCCGCGTCGTTGCCCAATGGATGTGGTTGATAGCCTCGTCCTTGCGCAGCGCCAGGTGCTTGCTGCCGTGCTTCAGGAAGAACTGCAGCTCCTCGAAGGTCGGATATTCCGGCGCGCAGAGCAGGCGCGACACGGCAAAGGCGCCGCAGGCATTGGCCCAGGTCGCGGCCGTCGCAAAACTCTCGCCGCCGAGCCAGCCGCGCAGGAAGCCCGACATGAAGGCGTCCCCGGCGCCGAGCACATTGTAGATTTCGATCGGAAAGCCCTTGCCGACAATGCCGTCCTCGAGGTCGTCGCTGATCGGCCCGTCATAGACGATGCAGCCCTTGGCGCCGCGCTTGAGCACGATGGTGGCCGAGGACAGCGCACGGATCGTCTTCAGCGCGCTCAGGCAATCGTCGGCCCCGGAAGCGATCATGATCTCCTCCTCGGTGCCGACGATGAGGTCGCAATCCGGCAGCACCGTCTTCAGCTGCGCCGAGACACGGTCGGATTTTACATAGCGCTCGAAACCCTCGGCATGGCCGGCAAGCCCCCAGAGGTTCGGGCGATAGTCGATGTCGAAGACAACCTTGCCGCCTCGGGCCTTCATCAGCCGGATCGCCTTGCGCTGCGCGGCATCCGAGTTGGGGCGGGAAAAATGCGTGCCGGTGACGACCACCGAGCGCGCCGAGGCGATGAAAGCCTCTTCGATGTCCTCTTCGGCGAGCGCCATGTCGGCGCAGTCGGAGCGATAGAAGATCATCGGCGAGACGCCTTCGCTCTCGACCGAAAGCAGCACCAGCGCCGTCAGCCGCTCCTTGTCGGTCTTCAGGCCATCGACCGAGACGCCCTCGCGCCGAAGCTGCTCGCGGATGAAGCGGCCCATCTGCTCGTCGCCGACGCGCGTCAGCAGCGCCGAGCGCAGGCCGAGCCTCGCCGTGCCGACGGAAATATTGGCCGGGCAGCCGCCGACCGACTTGGCGAAAGAGGTGATGTCCTCCAGCCGCGAGCCGATCTGCTGGCCATAGAGATCGACCGAAGCGCGGCCGATGGTGATGACGTCGAGCGGCGGGTATTTCCCTTCCACGGCTTCGCCCATTGGAACCTCCCATCGGCCTTGTTGTGCAGAGCAGCGTCGTTTTGGACAGCACGCGCCGGCGACGGCGTGATATCGTCAATATGAAATATTAATTCCAATCCGCAGTCAATATGGAATGAGTGTTCCCGAACCGAAAAGCGACCTGGCCGGCGAGGCTCAGGCCTTGCGCCGGCGCCCTGTTTCGCGGCGCTTCTCGCCGACGGCAACCGTCAGCGCCATGGCCAGCGCCATCGTCGCCGAGATCGAGCGGAAGCCGCCGAAATCGGCCTCGGCGACCTCGAACCAGACCTTGGCGAATTGCGCCAGCGGCGAGAAGGAGGAGTCGGTGATGGCCACGATCGGCACGCCCTGTTCCGCGATCGCGCGCGTCTCCTCGATGGTCGCCGGCGCGTAAGGCGAGAAGCTGATGGCGATGACGGCGTCGCGCGGCGTGGCGAAGCCGATCATCTCGGCGGTGAGCCCCGCGGCCGATTCCACCAGCTGGTTGCGGATCTTCAGCTTGCCCAGCGCATAGGCGATGTAGGAAGCGACCGGATAGGAGCGGCGCTTGGCCAGCACATAGATGGTCTCGGCCTTCGCCAGGAGCGCCACAGCCTCCTCGAAATGCGCATCGTTGAGCGAACGCGAGATGTCGCCCAGCGAGGTGCTGGCGGCGGCGACGAAGCCGTCGAAGATGGCCCGGTGGCCAGCGCCTTCCTCGGCCTTGGCGCGCAATGCCGCCAGGCGCTCGTCGTAAGAGGAGTTGCGCTCGCGCAGGCGCTCGCGAAAAACCTGTTGCAGGCTGGTGAAGCCGTCGAAGCCGAGCTGCTGGGCAAAACGGATCAGCGTCGATGGCTGCACACCGGCCGAGGCGGCGATGCTCGCCGCCGTGCCGAAGGCGATGTCTTCGGGGTTGTCGAGCGCATAGGCGGCGATTTGCGCGATGCGCTTGGGCAAGCTCGCGCGCCTGTTCAGGATCGTCGCGCGCAGCGTTTCGAAATCGCGAGGCACCCGTTCGTCCATAGTCGCTCCGTCCGCGCCCATGTGGTTTGTCCCTCTCCTGCCCCATCATAGCGAGTTCGTGCAAGAACACCATAAAAAATGATTTGTATGTTCCATTCTTCACCAAAATGGACTAATTCATCCATACCGCTATTCCCCTCATCCTGGAGACAATCGACATGGTCGGAGTGGGCCTCATCGGCACGGGCTTCATGGGCAAGTGCCACGCCATCGCCTGGAACGCAGTAGGCACCGTCTTTCCCGATGTCGACAAGCCGAAACTGGTGCATCTGGGCGAGGTGAATGACGAGTTGGCCCGGCGCAAGGCCGGCGAGTTCGGCTTCGCCAAGGGCTCCGGTGATTGGCGCGCCGTGGTCAACGATCCTGACGTCGACGTCGTCTCCCTGACCACGCCCAACCAGTTCCATCCAGAAATGGCGATCGCCATCCTCAATGCCGGCAAGCATCTGTGGTGCGAGAAGCCGATGGCGCCGAGCTTTGCCGAAGCCGAGAGCATGGCGGCCGCGGCCAGGAGATCCGGCAACGTCGCCGGGCTTGGCTACAACTACATCCAGAATCCCGCGATCCGCCATATCGGCGCGCTGCTCGAGGAGAAGATCATCGGCGACGTCAACCTTCTGCGCATCGAGATGGACGAGGACTTCATGGCCGACCCGGAAGCGCTGTTCTTCTGGAAGCATGAGGCGTCGTCCGGTTACGGCGCGCTTGACGATTTCGCCGTCCATCCGCTGTCGCTGATCAAGGTGCTGTTCGGCCGCGTTTCGCGCGTCATGTGCGACATGGCCAAACCCTATATCGACCGCAAGACCGCTTCGGGCGCCCGGCGCGCGGTCGAGACTTATGACATCGCCAGCGTCTTGATGCATCTCGAGAACGGCGTCGCCGGCACGCTGCTGGTCAACCGCTCGGCCTGGGGCCGCAAGGGCCGCATCGCTATCCAGATTTTCGGCTCGAAGGGCTCGATCCTCTACGACCAGGAGCGGATGAACGAGTTCCAGCTCTATCTCACCGCCGACCGGCCGACCGAGCAGGGCTACCGCACCATCCTGGTGGCGCCGCACCACAAGCCCTACGATTCCTTCCTGCCCGCGCCCGGCCATGGCCTCGGCTTCAACGACCTCAAGATGATCGAATGCCGCGAGCTTCTGATGCGCATCGCCGGAAAGCCTGCCCGCATCATCGACTTCGACGAGGGGCTGGAGATCGAGCGCACCGTGCATGCCATGGCGCGCTCCTTCCAGGAGCAGCGCTGGGTCGATGTGAGGTGATCGACCCGAGGGCCGGGACCGGTTTGACGGCCCACGGCGACCGGCCAATGCAAAATCGGATCTGAGCATCAGGCCAGGTTGATGGCGACGTTGCGCAGCAGGGCCACCGATTTGCGCATGCCTTCCATCGGCGACAGCATCATGTCCTCGTGCTCGATCGACAGCACGTCGTCGTAGCCGGCCTGCTTCAGCGCCGTGCAGAACTGTCGCCACCAGGTCTCGCCGTGGCCGTAGCCGAGCGTGATGTAGTTCCAGGCCCTTTCGGCAAAGAGCGTTGGCGGGCGCGCATCGAGCACGCCGTCGACGCCGGCCGGCACCGGCTCGACGCGCGTGTCCTTGGCGTGGACATAGTAGATCGCCGAGCCAAGCTTGCGCACGGCGGCAATGGGATCGGCGCCCATCCACATCGGATGGCTCGGATCGTAGTTCGCGCCGACCGTCTCGCCGACGGCATCGCGCAGCCGGAACAGCGTCTGGACGTTGTACACGGCCTGATGCCCATGCAATTCCAGGCAGAGCTTCCTGATGCCAAGATTGTTCGCAAATCCGACCAGATCGCGCCAATAGGGAATGATGCACTCGTCCCACTGGTAGCGCTGGATGTCGGCGCATTCGGGCGGCCAGTCGGTGATGATCCAGTTGGGGTTGGCGTCGCCCGGCCCGCCGGGCAGCCCCGACATCATCACCACGCGGTCGATGCCCATCAGGCTTGCCAGCCGGATCGTGTCCTCGGTCACCTGGCGGTGCTGCTTGCCCTGCGGTCCGGGGTGCAGCGGGTTGCCCGAGCAGTTGAGCGCCGCGATCGTCAGACCGTGGTCGCGGACCTTGGCGACGAATTCGGCGCGGGTGGCAGCACTTTCCAGCAGGGCCGCCAGCTCGATATGCGGCGCAGACGACCAGTTGCCGCAGGCGAACTCCAGAGTCTCCAGCCCCAGTTCGGCCGAGGCGCGCAGCATCTCGTCGAAGGACAGGTTGCCCAGGCTGTCGGTGATCATGCCAATCTTCATGTCGGGACTCCCGCTTGACTTCAGACCATCTGCTCAGAGCTTCACCGGCTCGAACCGGCCGGACCGTGCGGAGGCGAGGGCTGCCTCGCAGAGGATCATGGCCTTGCGACCGTCGCTGGCCGTGACCGCTGGGCTGCTGCCGGTTTCGACGCAGGTGATGAAGTGATCGATCTCGGCGGCGTAGGATTCCGCGTAGCGCTCGACGAAGAAGTAGTAAGGCTTGTCGCGCGATATGCCCTTGCCGCCATACATCTCCACCGAGGTCGGCAGCCGGTTGCCGGCCTGCAGCATGCCGTCGGCACCGTGCACCTCGATGCGCTGGTCATAGCCATAGGCGGCCCTGACGCTGTTGTTGATGTGGCATTGCCGGCCCGACGCCGTTCGCAGGATGAACATCGCGGTATCGTAGTCGCCGAGCTTCCTGTATTGCGGCGCCACCAGCGAGGAACCGGTCGCGAACAGTTCGACTGGTTCCTCGCCGAGCATGTTCCGCGCCATGTCGAAGTCGTGGATGGTCATCTCGCGAAAGACGCCGCCGCCGCCGGCCAGCGCTTCCTCGGTTTCGGGTTCGGGGTCGCGGCTGGTGATGATGACCTGCTCGACGGCGCCGATCTCGCCGCCGTCGAGGCGCTCCTTCAGCGCGCGGAAGCTCGGATCGAAGCGACGGTTGAAGCCGATCTGGAAAGGCACGCCGGCCTTCGCGACCGCCGCCAGGCACTCGTCCGTGCGCTTGAGATCGAGATCGATCGGCTTCTCGCAGAAGATCGCCTTGCCCTTCGCGGCCGCTGCCATGGCGAGGTCTGCATGGGTGCGCGTCGCCGATGCGATGAACACCATCTTCACCGACGGATCGTTAATCACGGCCTCTGTGTCGGCGATCTCGGCTCCGGTCGCTGCCGCGACCTTGGCGGCGGCTTCGCGGTTGGGATCTACGATATAGCGCAGCCGCACCTTCGGGTGGCGCGCGAGATTGCCGGCATGCACCCTTCCGATCAGTCCCACCCCGAACAGACAAACATCCATCATGCGTTCAACTTTCCTGTGCGGCCGTCCGCGACGGCGAGTTCAACATGCCCGGCCGGCGGTCACTTCACGGCACCCATGGTTAGGCCGCGAACCAGGTGCCGCTGCACCAGCAGCGCGAAGAAGACGATCGGCAGCGCGCCGATGACGCCGGCGGCGGCCATCGAGGCCCAGTCGGTATCGATGCGCCCGATGAGTGTCGCGGTGCCGCGCGGCATGGTCATCGCCCGCGGGGTCGCCGTCAGCGCCAGCGCGAAAAGGAATTCGTTGAAGGTGACCAGCACGGCGAAGATCGCGGTGGCCGCCAACCCTGGTGCGGCCAGCGGCAGCGTGATGCGGCGGAAGGCGCCAAAGCGCGAATCCCCGTCCACCATGGCCGCCTCCTCCAGGTCGACGGGGATCTCGCGGAAGAAGCTCTCCATCATCCAGACGCAGAAGGTGATGTTGAAGGCGGTGTAGGTGGCGATAAGGCCTAGCCAGCTGTCGAGCAGCCCGAGGCTCAGCATCAAGAGATAGACGGGGATCAGGATCACCACCGGCGGGATGATGCGCAGCGTCAGCAGGAAGAGGCCGATCTTGCGCTCCGCGGCGAACGGAAGGCGGAACCTCGCGATCGCGTAGGCGCCCATCGCGCCGAAGACCAGCGCTATCGCGACCGAGAAGAAAGTAACCACCACCGAGTTCGTCAGGTAGGAGCCGAACTGCTTTTCAGTGAACAGCCTTACGTAATTGTCGAGCGTCGGCACATGCGGATAGAGGGTGCCTTCCTGCGTGATCTCGCGGTTGGACTTGAGCGAGGTGGACACCAGCCAGTAGATCGGCAGCAGCACGACCGCCAGCACGAAGATGGTGGTGAGGATGCGCGCCAGACGGGTGCTCATGACGCGTCGATCCTGCGCAGGAGCCTGATGGCGCTGAAGGCGAGCGCGAGCACGACGAGGCCGATCGTCACGAACAGCGCCGCCGCGTATCCGGTCTGCTGGAACTTGAACGCGGTGTCGTAGCCATAGATCGAGATCAGTCTCGTCGCTTCGCCCGGCCCGCCTCGGGTCAAGACGAAAACCTGGTCGAATGTGCCGAAGGCGTCGATAGTGCGGAGCACGATTGCGATCGCCAGCACCGGCCGCATCATCGGGAAGGTGAGATCGGCGAAGACTCGCCAGGACCCCGCGCCGTCGACGTGCGCCGCCTCGAACGGCTCGTGCGGTAGCGACTGCAGTCCGGCGAGCAGGATCAGGAACATCAGCGGCGTCCACTCCCACACGTCGAGCACGACGAGGCCGATGAAGGCATTGAGCGGGTTGCCGAGGATTTGGACCCCGCCGCCGCCCATGGCCACCGAGAGCGCCGTCAGCATGCCGGCGTCGCTAGCGTAGATCAGCCTGAACAGTATGGCGACGACGACGGGCGTGATCACCATGGGAATGATCAGCACCGTCCGCAGCAGCCGGATGCCGCGAAATTCGTGCAGGCAGAACAAGGCCAGCGCGAAGCCCAGCACAGCCTCGATCGACACCGAAAGCGCCACGAACTTGACCGTGACCCAGAGCGAATTCAGGAACTGCGCGTCGCTCCAAAGCTGCACATAATTGTGAAAGCCGACATTGGCGACCGGCGAACCATAGCGGTAAGCCCTGGTGCTGGCGCGCAGCCCGTCCCAGAGCGGATAGACCAGCACGCCGAGCACGACCATCAGGCCCGGCGCCAGCATGAGATAGGGGAGGGCGAGGTCGAGCCCCGCCCCCTGCAGGCGATATTTGCGTGCCTGCATGCCGTTTTGCATCAGTAGTACCCGGCCGCGGTCAGGTAATCCTTGACCTGCTTGGCCGCCGTATCCAAGGCTGCGCCGCCGCCGGAGCCTGCCTGCAAGGCCTTGTTGAGCTCGATGCCGAGCAGTTCCTCGACCTTCGCCCAGTCGGGCGTGCGCGGCCGCGGCAGCGCGCCGGCGTCGAGCTGCTGCAGCGCGACCGGTATAAGCCGGTTGCCGGGCTTGGCGATGCCGAAGGCGCTGCGCTTGACGGGGATAGAGCCCGCTTCCGAGAGCTTGGCCTGCGTCTCGGCGCTGACATACCACTTCAGGAACTCAATGGAGTTCGCCTTGTTGGGCGCCGATTTCGGCACGCCGGCGATGAAGATGCCCATCTGGGCGATCGCCTTTTCCTGTTTCGGCACGACGCCGAAATCGAGCTTGCCCGCCACCTTGGTCTGGGCAGGGTCATCCGCCTTCAGCGCGTTGCCCGAATACTGGATGATCGCTCCTGCGTCTCCGCCCAGGATCGCCGCGCCCTCCTGGTCGGAGTCGAACTCGACCACCCCGCTCGGCGCGTTCTGCTTCATCGTGCCGACGAAGAAATCGGCCGAGGCCTTGCCTTCGGCCGAATTGAAGATCGGATTCCACTTGTCGTCGAAGAAGGAGCCGCCGAACGACAGGAAGACCGGATACCAGCTGGTGACGATCGGGTTGCCGGAGACGCCGCGGAAGACGACGGGGTATTTGATCTTGCCGGCCGCGACGCCTTCCTTCCCCTTGGCGATCACTTCGTCCCAGGTCTTCGGCGCGCCGCCGGTGAAGACGTCGTTGCGATAGGTCAGCGTCTGCAGGTCGCCGACGAAGGGCACGCAGATCAGCGTCGGCTTGGCGTTCTCGAAGCCCTTGACGCGCGGCCCCTTTTGCGGCGGCCAGTAGCCCATGTCGATCATCGGGCCGATCCAGTCCTTGTCCGACCCGTCGATGCCGCCGGCGCCAAGGTCCTCGAGCACGTTGGCGGCGCCGAACTGCGGCACCCACGGGTCGTCGAGCAGATAGAGGTCGTACTGGCCGGCGCCGCTCTGGGCATCGGCGAACCACTTCTCGAGCGTCACCCCGTATTCGTCCTCGAGGAACTGGATGTCGAAGCCCTGTTCCTTGGCCAGCGGAATGATCTTCTCCTTGAACGGTGTCAGGCCGCCATCGGCGAAGGCGCCGATGATCACCTTCTTGCCGGCCGCCTTCGCCGGCATCGGCAGGCCGAGCGTGGTCAGCGCAGTGGTCGCCAGGGCCAGGCCAAGCGCCCCCTTGATGACGGAGCGGCGAGTAAGTCTGCTGGAATGCATCATGTCACTCTCCCATTGTTGTTGACCCTGTGGACGGCTGTCAGACCGGCCGAACTGAAGAAACAGGCGTTCGCCGGGTCGAAGGCGACGCCGATGCTTTCACCCACCACACCCCGGAATTCGCGGCCCGCCCGGACCGACACGTTGCCGCCTTCCAGGCGGACATTGACCAGCGTCTCGTTGCCCATCGGCTCGACGACGTAGATTTCGCCAGGCAGCGCGTCAGGCGTGTCGACCGCGGCCGCGCTGCAGTCCTCCGGCCGCAGGCCGATTTCGGCGATTGAGGCGGCACGGCAGGCGGCAAGCCGCGCGTCGTCCAGCGGAACCACTTTGCCGGCCACGATGACACCTTGCTCGGAAAGCGCTGCCGGCAAAATGTTCATCGGCGGGTTGCCGACGAAGGTGGCGACGAAGCGGTTCGCCGGGCGGTCGTATATCTCGATGGGCGGCGCCATCTGCTGCAGCTCGCCGCCATGCATGACGGCGACGAAATCGGCCATCGTCAGGGCCTCGACCTGGTCGTGGGTGACGTAGATGGTGGTGGCGCTGAGGCGCTGGCAGAGCCGCTTGATCTCGCCGCGCATGGTGAGCCTGAGCCGCGCGTCGAGATTGGAGAGCGGCTCGTCCATCAGGAACGCCGCCGGGTCGCGCACGATGGCGCGGGCCAGCGCGACGCGCTGGCGCTGTCCGCCCGAAAGCTGGCGCGGACGGCGGTCGAGCAGGTGGCCGATCTCGAGTATGGCGGCGACCTCGCCGATCTTCGCCTTTCGCCCGGCATCCGGCGTTCCGCGGATCCACAGCGGATAGCCGATGTTTTCGGCGACCGTCATCTGCGGATAGAGCGCGTAGCTCTGGAACACCATGGCGACGTCGCGGTCGCGCGGCTGCAGCCGGGTGACGTCGCGCTCGCCGATGAAGACCTTGCCGGCGGTCGGCATGTCGAGCCCGGCCAGGATGCGCAGCGCCGTCGTCTTGCCGCAGCCCGACGGGCCGAGCAATGCGAGGAACTTGTGATCCGGCACGGCAAGGTCGAGCGACCGCAGCACGTTGAGCGCGCCGAAGCTCTTGACCACCTTCTGGTACAGAACCGAACTCATCTCCCTCCCCGGCGCCCCATGCTTTCTTCAGGCCTTGCGCTCGTGGACGTAGAAGCCCGCGCCCTCGGCCAGCTTCTTGAGATTGCGATACCCCATCGTGGCATAGGTCAAGGGGTGCGCCTTGGCCGGGTCCTGCTCGGCCTCCACAACCAGCCAGCCGGAATAACCTCGGTCGGCGAGGATCTTGAGCAGCGTCGGATAGTCGATCGCGCCGTCGCCCGGCACGGTGAAGATGCCTTCCATCACCGCGCCCATGAAGCTCATGTCGGTCTCGCGCGCCTTCTTCAGGATGGTCGGCCGCACATCCTTGCAATGCACATGCACGACGCGTTCGACATGCCGGCGCAGCAATTGCTCCGGGTCGCCGCCGGAAAAGGCGCAGTGCCCGGTGTCGTAGAGCAGGCCGACCGCCTCGCCGGTGCTGTGCATCAGCCTGTCGATCTCCTGGTCGGTCTCGACGATCGTGCCCATGTGATGGTGGAAGGCCATGCCGACCCCGAAATCTGAAAAACGCTCGGCGAGCCTGGTGATCTTGGCGCCATAGGCCTTCCATTCCCCATCCATTAGCTTCGGCCGCAGCGAGATCGGGTCGTGGATGGCGCCATGCCGGCCGCGCGAGGTGTCGGCATAGACGACATGCCGGGCGCCAAGGTCGCGCAGCAGCGTCAGATGCGGCCGGATCGCCTCGAACTCCTCGTCGACCTCCTTCTCGCAGATGCGCCCGTCATACCAGCCGGAGACCAGCGCCAGCCCGTAATGGTCGAGGATGGGCCGAAGCGTGCGGCTGTCGCGCGGGAACTTGCCGCCGAGCTCGGTGCCGGCATAGCCCGCTTCCGCGGTTTCGCCGAGGCAGGTCTCGAGCGGCGTGTCGCCGCCCAGCTCCGGCACATCGTCATTGGTCCAGGTGATCGGGTTGATGCCAAGTCGAACTGTGGTCATTGCTCGCTTTCCGCCCCGCAGCCGGATGGCTGCGGGGTTCATGGTCTCGGGAGGGAAATGGCTTCATGCCTGCGGCGGGCGTGCATCGCCCTGCCTTGCCTGTCCGGCCGGCAGCCTCCCAGTTGCCTTGCCCGGACTTTGTGTTCCCCGGTCTTGCGCCGACGTCTTATCCCCAACGTCTATGAGCGAAGTCTACGCCGCTCTGTCTCCATCGCGAGGGCCAGTTTTCCGAAAAATGAAGGAACCAGTTTGTGACGGGAGGCGGCTGTGGCAGGATGATGGGATGAGAAATTCAAGAGCGTTCGCGCAGCACTATGGAACCAGGCGTCCACCGTCGGCGCGAGGCACCCCGCTCTGTCCTGCCGGACATCTCCCCCGCAAGGGGGGAGATTGGCTGTGGCAACGCCGGCTCTCCCTTTGCAACGTTGGCAGTTGGCGAAACCGACGGCGACATCTGATCTCCCCCCTTGCGGGGGAGATGGCCGGCAGGCCAGAGGGGGGTGGGCGGGAACTCGGCCTTCGCAAGTTTTGGTTCCTCG
>NZ_JARTVT010000009.1:0-161091 GCF_029625685.1 Mesorhizobium sp. WSM4976 | reverse complement strand
GGGGGGGGGGGGGTGTGCCGCTTTCTCTCTTTTTTTTTTTTTTTTGTCCCCCGCGCCCATTTTTGGGGGGGGGCCCCCCCCCCCCCCCACGGAGAGGGGGAGCGCCGCACGGGATTGCTCTCCGCCGCTGGGTCAAGAGCGCACACCCGCAATTCTCGTCCAACACTGGGCCGCGGTGAAATGCGCCCCCACCCCAAACCCCAACCCTTCCCGCTCGACACGCTCACCGTGAACCGCTCAAACCCCGAGCATCTCTCGCGCCAGCTCTATCACGGCCTCGTCGCCATCATCCGCAGCCGCGCGCTTCCCCCTGGCTCGGAGCTCCCCTCCACCCGCGCGCTCGCCGCCGAGCTCGGCCTTGGCCGCAACACCATCGTCGCCGCCTACGACCAGCTCGTCACCGAGGGCTATCTCGCCAACCGCCAGGGCGCCCGCCCGGTCATCGTCGACCTGCCCGAGGGCCCGCGCGAATCGCCGCGCGAGGAGCCGCCCCTGCCGCTGCGATCACCCTCGCTGCGCGGCCGGCTGCTGCTCAGCCAGCCCTATCATCACGGCCGTCCAGGCCATGTCGCCTTCCACCCCGGCATGCCGGATGCGGGGAGCTTCCCCTTCGGCGTCTGGGGCCGGCTCGTGGCGCGCCGCGCCAGCCATGGCGGCGAGACGCTGTTCGGCACCTATGACGTCACCGGCCACCCGGCGCTGAAGGCGGCGATCGCCGGCTATCTCTATTCCGCGCGCGGCGTACGCTGCAGGCCGGAGCAGGTCGTCGTCACCACCGGCGCGCAGGCCGCCTTCGATCTTCTTGCCCGCCTGCTGCTCGACCCCGACGACACGGTGTGGATGGAGGAGCCCGGCTATTACGGCGCCAAGGCCGCCTTCACCGTGGCCGGCGCCAGGATCCTGCCGATCGCGGTCGACCAGGAGCGCGGCTGGCGCCTCGATGCGCCTGTGTTTTCGCCCCGCCTCATCTATGTGACGCCGGCCTGCCAGCATCCGCTCGGCATCACCATGCGCATGGAGGAGCGGCTGCGTCTGCTCGACATCGCCGAGACCGCCAATTCATGGGTGATCGAGGACGATTTCGACGGCGAATACCGGTTTCAGGGCCGCCCCGTGCCGGCGATCCAGAGCATGGACCGCTCCGGCCGCGTCATCTATGTCGGCACCTTCGCCAAGCTGCTGTTCCCGGCGCTGCGTCTCGGCTTCATGGTGCTGCCGCCGGAGCTCGCCAGCCGCATCGTCAACGCGCTCTCCACCACCGGCCAGTTCGCGCCGCTGCTCCTGCAGGCCGCGCTCGCCGATTTCATCACCGAAGGCCATATGAGCCGGCATCTGAAGCGCATGCGCCGAATCTACGCGCAGCGCCGCCAGCTGTTCCGCGACATCGTGTCGGAGCGCCTGCGCGACGAGATCACGCTCTCGCCCGCCGAGGCCGGGATCCAGCTGGTGGGCTATCTGAGGGACGGCATCGACGACATCAAGGTCAGCCAGGCGGCGGCGAAGCGGGCGATCAACGTCTCGCCCCTGTCGAAATATTTCCAGAACACGGCGCCGACCCAAGGGCTGGTGCTGGGCTATGCAGCGTGTGATGCCGCGCAGACGCGGGACGGGGTGGAGCGGCTGGCGGCGGCGATAGGGGAGGTGCTGGGGTGAGGAACAGTGGCGCCAACGCGTGGCGCACCCGACAAGATTCGAACTTGTGACCTCTGCCTTCGGAGGGCAGCGCTCTATCCAGCTGAGCTACGGGTGCTTCCCGGTGAACCGGAAAACGAACCGGCCGGTGAGCCGGCCAGCCACGGCTTCTTAGCGGAAGCCGCAGCACGCTTCAACGGGCAATTGGCGATTGTGCGGTGGGCGTCGCGGCTGATTGTCTGACTGAGGATTGGCGGATAGGGCGCTCCCCTCTCCGTCTCGGCTTCGCCGAGCCACCTCTCCCCGCCTCTGGCGGGCGAGGAACTCGAGTTCCTCACCCCTCCGCCGGCACCTTCGCGGTCTTGCGCCTCACGGCGCGCCTTGCAGCGTGCTTCTGCTTCTTCGCGCTTGCCAGCTCGTGCATCGCATCGAGCTGCATCTGCTGCATTTCGGCCAGGCGCTGCCATTGGCGCGAGATCAGGTAGTCGAGCTTTTCGTGCAGGTGGCGCACTTCCAGCTCGGCCTTCAGGTTCACCCGGTAGTCGTTGAAGGAGCGCAGCCGGTCTTTGGCTTCCTGGCGCTTCTGGCTCATCATGATCACCGGCGCCTGGATGGCGGCGATACAGGAGAGCATCAGGTTGAGCAGGATGAACGGGTAGGGGTCGAAGGCGTTGGTCGTGCCGGCGACCAGGTTGACCCCGATCCACAGCAAAAGCACCGCCGCGAACGAGATCAGGAACCACCAGCTGCCGCCGAACTCGGCCATGGTGTCGGAGACGCGGTCGGGGAAGGAGCGGTGCTCCTCATATTCCTCTTCCGAGTTCTCCGAGATCGTGTCCTGCTTGGCGATCGATTCCACCACCTGGCGGTCGAGCTCGGAGAATTCGCCGTGCTCCTGCTGCAGCAACTCCTCCATGTAGCGCATGCGGTAGCGGCCGAGCTCCTCGCGGCTGATGCGGGCGCCGCGCGGCAGGTCGGGATGGTCGGAGCGGATGCGGTCGGCCAGACTGGGCCTCAGGTCGTCGATGCGCACCAGGTCGCGCTTGCGGAATTTGCGCCCCGATATCGCCGAGGGCTTCTTCTTCGGCTTGATCCGGGCCGTGCCCGGAACATGCGGTTCGCCGTGGGGCTCGGAATCCGGCACCTCCGGCGCTTCGAGGATCTCGTCGGCGGCTGCCTGCGCATCCTCCAGCACGGTCTCCGCCTCGAGATACTCGCCGGCGACGTCGTCCTCGTTGTCGGCCTGGATTTGCGCGGATGCCTTCGGGTCGCCTGCCATGGTCGGTGCTCCTGTTCGAGGCTTTGTGGGTACGATACGCCAAGCCGGCGCGGCATATCCATGGTCAGTGTGAAAAGTGTGTGACGGAACAAGTTCTTGTGATTGGAGCAGGACGGGGAGCGCCCGGCGCTGCACGTGTATTGCATAGGGCAGCGCCGCTCGCGGTCGTCCCACCCTCCTGGCGCAATCGTCTCCGCCGCCTGGCCTTGATCCACATCGAACTGGCCCCTGTGGCGGGCCTGATAGGCTGACTATATCGAGATCAGGCCTGACCGTTCAGGCTCCCGCCACCTGGGCGCGCGCGGCGCCCCGCAAAAGAGGGATCGCCACCATGTACAAGAAAATCCTGATCGCCACCGACGGCTCGGAACTCGCCCAGAAGGGCGCCGCCCACGGGCTGGAGCTGGCCAAGGGCCTGGGCGCCACGGTTACCTTCGTCACCGTTTCCGAGCCGTTCCCGGCGCTGGCATGGGGCGGCGCCATGGCCGGCTATGTCGCCGCCGACGAGCTGGTCAATTACGAGGAAAGCGCGCGCAAATACGCCAGCGAGCTGCTGGGCAAATGCAAGGCCGAGGCGGATGCCAAGGGCGTCGGCTCGAAGGGTGTCCATATCGAGAACCGCACGCCCGCCGAGGCGATCCTCGAGGTCGCCGGCGCGGAGGGCAGCGACCTCATCGTCATGGCCTCGCACGGCCGCCGCGGGTTGGGCCGCCTCGTGCTGGGCAGCCAGACGGCGGAGGTGGTGTCGCTGACGCAGATCCCGGTGCTGGTGGTCAGATAAGCACTATCGGTAGCGATCCTTCGCGCCACCCTTGTCCTGCCGGACATCTCCCCCACAAGGGGAGATTGGCGGTTTTGACGTCCCGCTCATTCCTTTAGCGCTCGCGATTGGCGAAAGCCAGCGTGACATCTGATCTCCCCCAAGTGGGGGCGCTGTCCCGCCGGCGTCTCGGACTTTCCCGTTCGCCCCGCCGCCCTACTGTGTCGGCAGCAGCGGCGCGCCGGGCGATGCCAGGTCCGGAGACGGAAAATCGGATGCCGACTGGTCCGGCACCGCCGACCCAGGTGTCGGCTGATCCGGCGGCGGCAAACCGGGCAACGCCGGGTCCGTCGGCGGAAGGAGGCCGGGGGGCGGCGAGGCAGGCTGCTGCCCGGAATACATCAGCCTCGGCTGGCCGGCGTCCGCGATCGCCGGCCCCAGACTGCGCTGGATCAGCGCCTCGGCATGGTCGTTGCGTTGGCGCGCGCTGTCGGCGCCCATCACCACCACGATCAGATGCCGCCCGTCGGCATTGTAGGAGGTGACGATGTTGTAGCCGGAAGCTCTTATGTAACCGGTCTTGATCCCGTCGACGCCGCGCACGCGCCCCAGCATGTCGTTATGGCCGCGCACCAGCCGGCCGCGGAACATGAAGTCGCTTTCGGAGAAATAGTGGAAATGCTGCGGGAAGCGCTTTTCCAGCGCCATGCCAAGCACCGCCATGTCGCGCGCCGTGGTCACCTGGCCATCGTCGGGCAGGCCGCAGGCATTGCGGAAACTGGTGCCGGACATGCCGAGCGAGCGGGCCTTGGCGGTCATCATGGCGGCGAACTGGTCCTCCGAGCCGCCGCCCAGATATTCGCCCACCGCCACCGCCACGTCGTTAGCCGACTTAACCACCATGGCACGGATGGCGGAATCGACGTCGATCGTCTCGCCGCGCCGGAAGCGCAGCTTTGTTGGCGGCTGCGAGGCGGCGTGGTCGGAAACCGGGATCCGCGTCTCCTTGGTCACCCGGCCGCTCTCCAGCGCCTCGAACAGCATGTAGAGCGTCATCATCTTGGTCAGCGACGCCGGGTAGCGCTGCGACCGCGAATTGACCTCGAACAAGGTCTTGCCGGTCGAGGCGTCGACCACGATCGCGGCATATTTCTGCGGCTGCGCCGGGACAGCGAGCACGCTTTCCGGCGGCGCCGCAGTCGTGCAGCCGGCGACCAGCGCGAGCAATGCCAACAGGGCGATGAGTTTCTGGAGGACAGGGAAGAGACGGGGCAAGACGGGTCTGAAGCTGTTGCGAAGATGCGGCGAAGCTAACGTAACCCATGTGCCGCGTCCAACTGGTTAACGGGAGCAACGAAGCATATGCCCAGCTTTTGAAGGCTGGCGCCGCTGGCCTAACGGGACGGGCGCCGTATGCGACCGCCCGCCGTGGACGGAAGAGCAGGGGCCCGATGCAAAATGCCGATCGCCCTGCTTGCACGGAAGGCTGAACGCAGGCTTTCCTGACGTATAGCAAAGATTCGCAGGAGGCATTCATGGACACCGTCACCATCGGCGCAAAGGGCATCTCCGTCTCGCTCGATCTCGCCGTCGGCCATATCGCTGCCATGGAGGTCGAGGGCGAAGGCCGCACCCTGAGACCCCTGCATCGCGCGCCCTGGGTCGGCGTGCCGCGCGAGACATTGCCCGTGAACCTCCCGGAAGGCACCGTGCGGCTCTCGGGCGATTTCCTCTGCGCGCCTTTTTCGACGAGCGATGTCGAACCCGCGCCCCTGCATGGCTGGCCGGCCAACAGCGAATGGGACGTCGTCGAGAACGCCGCCATTGCCGGCGGCTGGCGGGCCGTGTTCCGGCTGCGCCGCAAGGTGATGGGCGCAGCCGTCGACAAGGTTTTTACCCTGCGCGACGGCCATCCTTTCCTTTACCAGGAGCACGTCTTCTCCGGCGGCTCCGGCGCCATCTCCGTTGCCCATCATCCGATGACGGTCATGCAAGGCGGCGGCCGGCTCGCCTTCTCGCCCAAGCGCGTCGCTGTCACGCCCCCAACGCCGCTTGAGTCCGACCCGGCGCGCGGCCGCTTCATGCTGGCCTATCCGGCCCGCGCCGCCGACCTCACACAGTTTCCGCTGGCAGTCGGCGGCACGACCGATCTAACCGACTACCGCATGGATGACAGGCGCGAGGATTTCATCACCCTGGTCGAGGCGGATCATGGCGGCCCGGGCTGGACCGCGATTGCGCGGCGGGCCGAAAAGGACCTGGTGCTGGTGCTGAAGAACCCGGCCGAACTGCCGGTCACCATGCTGTGGTTCTCGAATGGCGGCCGCGACTACGCGCCCTGGAGCGGTCGCCATCTCGGCGTGCTTGGCATCGAGGATGGCCGCACCGCTATCGGCCACGCCGCCTCGCTCGGCGACAACTGGCTGAAGCATGAAGGCGTGGCGACAGCCTTCGCGTTGGCCGAGGGGCGGTCGGTCTCGTTCCGCCATGTCATCGGCGCGGTTACGTTCGCCGAGGCCGAGGCGTCGGCCGACATTGAGGCAGTGGCCGACCGTTTGCGCATTCTTGCGCCGAACGGCGCGGCGAAGGAGGTGCCGTTCGACGGCGGTTTCCTGCGGATAGGGCGTTCGGTTCCGGCGTGAGAGTTCAGGCCGAGACGCTCCTTGCTCCGCCCGTGGACGACGAAGGGGATGGTCGCCTCGGCTGATCTCGAAGGCGTACAGGCCGCCGAAACTTCGGAACCGGGTTTGAATTTTCCACCGACACCCGCCAAAATACAGGCCAAACCGCACCGGAAAACCCCCCGATGTCCGAGATAGCCCATATCACAGCCGCCATCTTCAAGCGCGCCGGCAAGGCCAAGCGCTTCGTTGTCGCCATTGCCGGTCCGCCTGGTTCCGGCAAGTCGACGTTGTCGGCGAACCTGCATGAGCTCTTGCCGGAAGGCACATCCGAGGTCGTGCCGATGGACGGCTTCCATTATGACGATATCATTCTCAACCGCCGCGGCCTGCGTCCCCGCAAGGGCGCGCCCGAGACCTTCGATTTCGCCGGCTTCGAGACGCTATTGAAGCGCATCCGCTCAGGCGAACCTGACATCGCTATCCCGGTCTTCGACCGCAGTATCGAACTGTCGCGCGCGGCGGCCCAGATCGTTTCCGCCGACACCAAATTCATCCTGGTCGAGGGCAATTATCTGCTTCTCGACGAGGAGCCGTGGTCGCGGCTCGCACCCTTGTTCGATTTCACCATCTTCGTCGATGTGCCGCGGGCAGAGCTTGAGCGTCGGCTGATGGAGCGCTGGCGCGAACATGGCAAGTCAGACGAGGATGCCCGGGCCTGGATCGCCTCCAACGACATGCCCAACATCGAGCGGGTTCTGGCGCGGCGACGGCCGGCCGACATGGTGATTGGTCAATGACCGCGGTGATTGGTTAACCCGCTCAATTCTCAATATTTTCGGGCGGGAACTTTAAGGTTTTCTCGCCGTTATCAACCTGTCCCGAATTGTCCGGCGCCGGAGCAATTCCTGGAAGCGCGCAATCGCTCTCCGTCCGGAATTGTGAAAAGAACAGAGCAGGAGCCGTCAGATGGCAACCAACAGCAGAAAGCCCGTGGCCAAAAAAGCCAGGGCCACCCAATCCAGGACGACGCAGGCCAAGGCGGGCGCCAGCCCGGCGATCGCCGAGCGGTCAAAAGACGCCAAGCCGGCTTTCGGCAAGGCGGCGCCGAAGAAAGTGACGCCCGGCCTGACCCACAAGGTCGCGCCCAAGGCGCATAAGCCGCACAAGCCGGCAACGAAGACGTCGGGCCCGATCCGCACCGCTGCAAGCGTTGCGACCGGCGCGGTGGTAGCGACGGCAAGGCTGGCTGCGTCCGTCCTTGGCAGGAAAACCAGCGCCAAGTCGAAGTAGGGCCAGAGCACTTTTCGCGTCAGTGCTCCTAGCCCTTTGCCGGAATGGCGAGGCCCCTTTTCACCGCAGGTCGCGCCAACCCGCGCTCCAGCCATTCGGCGACGGTCGGGAAATCGTCGAAGCCCACCAGATCGCGCGCTTCATAGAAGCCAATCAGATTGCGCACCCAGCCCAGCATCGATACATCGGCAATTGTGTAGTCGTCATCCATGATCCATTTGCGGCTCTTCAGCCGCGTTTCGAGCACCCCGATCAGCCGCCGCGATTCGTCGCGGTAGCGCTCCAGCGGCCGCTTGTCGGCAATCTCGCGCCCGGCGAATTTGTTGAAGAACCCGACCTGGCCGAACATCGGGCCGATCGCCGCCATCTGGAAGAACACCCACTGGATCGTCTCATAGCGCCGTGCCGGATCGGCTGGAACGAGCTTGCCGGTCTTGTCGGCCAGATAAAGAAGGATGGCGCCGGACTCGAACAGACCCAACGGCTTGCCGCCGGGGCCGTCCGGGTCGACAATCGCTGGTATCTTGCCGTTCGGATTGAGCGACAGGAATTCCGGTGTCCAGCTCTCATTCTTGCCGATATCGACATAATGCGGCTCGTAGGGCAGGCCGATCTCCTCAAGCGCGATCGAGACTTTAACGCCATTCGGCGTTGTGGCGGAATAAAGCTGCAGGCGGTCGGGATGCTTGGCCGGCCAGCGCTTGGCGACGGGAAAGGCGGACAGGTCGGTCATTGAAGACTCCGGATAGGGACTGGCGCCGGGCAGCGCTCATGGCGGGGTGAGCAAGAATTAGGTCCGCGGCCGGCCGGGATCAATACACCGGCAATCGGCTAGAGCAATTCCAGGAAAAGTGTGAGCGCGTGTCCGGCCGTAATTGCGTAAAAACAAAGAGATAGAGCGGTTCGCCGTTTCCGGGAAACGGGGGACCGTTCTATCCATGCTCACACAGTCAAGCGGTCGGCTTCGGCTAGACCGCCTTGAAGGCCAGCACCGCATTGGTTCCGCCGAAGGCGAAACTGTTGCTGAGCGCGGCCCGCACCTTGCGCTCGCGCGCGACGTTAGGCGTCACGTCGAGATCGCAGTCAGGATCCGGCTCGCGATAATTGGCGGTCGGCGGCACGATGCCGTCGCGGATCGCCATCACGCAAGCGATCATCTCCAACCCGCCGGAAGCGCCCAGGCAATGCGCATGCATCGACTTGGTCGAGGACACTGAGAGCGAAGGGGCGTGGTTGCCGAAGACGCGCTTGATCGCGGCGGTCTCGATCTGGTCATTGGCCTTCGTGCCGGTGCCATGCGCGTTGAGGTAGTCGACGTCTTCCGGGTTGAGCCCGGCATCCGCCAGGCAGAAACGCATCGCCGCTTCCGGTCCCTCGACGGTCGGCGCGACGATGTCGGAGGCATCGGCCGAAAGCCCGACGCCGGCGATCTCGGCCAGGATTGTGGCACCGCGCGCCATCGCGTGATCGTAGCTTTCGAGCACCGCCATGCCGGCGCCTTCGCCAAGCACGAGGCCCGCGCGGTCGGCCGAGAACGGCCGGCAGGTGTCGGGCGAAAGCACCCTGAGTGCCTCCCAGCCCTTGAGCACGCCCCACACCAAGGGCGCTTCGGTACCGCCGGCAACCATCACGTCGGCACGGCCAAGTCTGATCTGGTCGACCGCCGTGGAAATTGCATGGTTGGCCGAGGAGCAGGCCGAAGTGGCGCCGAAGACAGGGCCGCGCAGCCCGAGCGCCATGCTGACCTGGCCGGCGGCCGCGCCCGGCATCACTTTCGGCACGGTGAAGATGGCGGCGCGATTGCGCCCCTCGAGCAGGATCGCGCGGTAATTCTCCTCGATGGTCTCGAAGCCCGCGACGCCGATGCCGACGATTGCGCCCATCCGGTAGGTGTTGTCGGCATGCGCCGTCAGTCCGGACTGCCGCATGGCCTCGCGCGCGGCGATCACCGCCAGCAGGCTGAAACGGTCCATCGACACGACCTGCTTGCGGTCGATGCCGTGGTCCGGCAGTTCCTTGATTTCGCAGCCGGTCTTGACCTTGAGGTCATGCAGCGACGGATTGTCGATCGGGCCGATGGCCGAGCGGCCGGCGCGCATGGCGTCCCACATCGCCGGCGCATCGTTGCCGAGCCCGCAAATCCCGCCAATACCGGTGATGACGACGCGTTTTTGCATGCAGTCAGGCTTTTTTCGCGATCAATTCGCGAACCGCCTCGACCATGTCGCCGACGTTCTTGAGATTGCTCCAGGCATCGACTGTGTTCATCTCGATCTCGATGCCGTACTTCTCCTCGAGATCGAAGATGATCTCGGTCAACTCCAGCGAATGGATGCCGAGCGTTCCGAGATCGGTGCTGGCGGTGATTTCCTCACCACCGGTATCGGCATGCGCTTTGATCTTTTCGATGATCTCGGTCGTCAGTTGGTCAGCCATTCGGTTCCTTCCCTGTCGTTTCCCGACGCCAACTGATCAGCGCCCCTTTTATCCCCGGATCCAACAACGCCGTTGCCCTTAACTCGCCAGACACCGCTACCTCGCCAGACACCGCGCGACCGCTCCAAGGTGGCTTCCCTCTATAGAAACCAAAACGATGTCAAGCAACAAGCGATATATCGACAAAGCCGCCGGAGTGCTTAACCTGTAGGCGTGGACATGATCGATGACACCGTGACATCCCGGCCCGTCCCGCCTGCCGCGCAACGTGTTGCCGGCCTGGGCAGGCTTTTCTGCGGCAAGAGCGATGGCCGGACGCGCCTGCAGCGGCTTTACCAGGACGGGTCGGCCAAGATCCGCCTGCCGACGGTAGAAAGCGATCCGCTCGAGGCGGTGCTGATCAACACGGCCGGCGGGCTGACCGGCGGCGACCGTCTCGGCTGGGCGATCGAGGTCGGCGCCGGCGCTTCCGCCTCCATCACCACCCAGGCCTGCGAGAAGGTCTATCGCGCCGCCGCCGACAGGGCCGAGGCAAGCGTCGGCCTGCGGGTCGGTTCGGGCGGCCGCATCGCCTGGCTGCCTCAGGAAACCATCGTCTTCGATCGCGCCGCCTTCGCCCGTACCTTGGATGTCGAGCTCGCCGACGATGCGGAGGCATTGGTGTTGGAAGCAACGCTGTTCGGCCGGCTTGCGATGGGCGAGCGGACGGTTCAAGGCAGCTTCCACGACCGCTGGCGGATCCGCCAGGGCGGCACGCTGATCCATGCGGAGGACTTCCGGATCGGTCCGGATATCGCGGCAACCCTTCGGCGGCCGGCGGCGGCCGGCGGCGCACTTGCCGTCGCCACGCTGCTGCTCGTTTCGCCGCAAGCGGAAAACCTGCTCGAGCCGGCCCGCGCCATTATCGGCGACTCTGCCGCTGGCGGTGCCAGCTTCTGGAGCGTCAGCGGATCTGGCAAGCTTCTTGCGAGGCTCTGCGCCGGCGACGGCTATCAGCTCCGCAAGCGGCTGGTTCCGCTCGTCGAACTGCTCAATGGACGGGCGGGCCTGCCCAAATTGTGGTCACTCTGATTCTGAGTATCAGGACATTGCATGAATCTTACGCCGCGTGAAAAGGACAAGCTACTGATAGCCATGGCGGCGATGGTGGCGCGCAGGCGCCTCGAGCGCGGCGTCAAGCTCAACCATCCCGAAGCCATCGCCCTGATCACCGACTTCGTCGTCGAAGGCGCCCGCGACGGCCGTCCTGTCGCGGAACTGATGGAGGCCGGCGCCCATGTCGTCACTCGCGCCCAGGTCATGGAGGGCATCGCCGAGATGATCCACGACGTCCAGGTCGAGGCGACGTTTCCCGACGGCACCAAGCTGGTGACCGTGCATGAACCCATAAGGTGAGGCCGATGCTGGAGCTCAGGCCCAATTGCGAATGCTGCGACAAGGATCTGCCGCCGGAGGCGACCGATGCGTTGATCTGCACCTTCGAATGCACCTTCTGCGCCGACTGCGTGGATACCGTGCTAGGCGGCGTCTGCCCGAATTGCGGCGGCAATTTCGCGCCGCGGCCGATCCGGCCGGCGGCCAAGCTGACGAAATATCCGCCATCGACCAGGCGCGTGCTCAAGGCCGAAGGCTGCGGCCCGCGCGAGGCTGCTTAACTAGGTCAATTGGAAAGGGCAGAAATGATCCCCGCCTCGACGAAACGAATCGCACTTGCCGCGATCCTTTTCCTGGCCGCCCCCATGCCAGCTGAAGCCCATGTCGGCGCAGGCTCCGCCTCGTCCTTCGCCGCCGGTTTCGCGCATCCGCTGTCCGGCCTCGACCACATGACGGTCATGATCGCCGTCGGCGTCTGGGCGGCGATGAAGGGTGGCAAGGCGGTCTGGGCCTGGCCGCTCGCCTTCCTCGGCGTGATGCTGGCCGGCGGCGCGCTCGGCATGCTGCATGTGCCGGTGCCTTTCGTCGAGCCGGCCATCCTTGCTTCCGTCGTGGCGCTCGGCCTGCTGGTGGCATTGGCGATCGACCTGCCGGTCCTGGCTGGGATCGCCATCATCGGCCTGTTCGCGCTGTTCCACGGCCATGCCCACGGCACGGAAGTGCCCGAAAATGCCGGCGGACTGGACTACGTGGCCGGTTTCGCGATTTCCACGGTGCTGCTCCACGGCGTCGGCATTGCAGCCGGCCTTCGGCTTGGGTCGCGCTTCCGTGGCCTGGCGCGCGCCGCCGGCGCCGCTTGCGCGGCTATTGGCGTGGGCCTTTCCTTCGGCGTGTTGTGAGGGCGCGATGATCCCCGGTGAAGTCATCACGGTAAAAGGCGACATCGAGCTGAACAAGGGTCTGCCCACGGTGACGCTCAAGGTCGCCAACAGTGGCGACCGGCCGATCCAGGTCGGCAGCCACTATCACTTCTTCGAGACCAATGAGGCCCTGAAATTCGACCGCGAGAGCGCGCGCGGCATGCGGCTCGACATCGCCGCCGGCACCGCCATACGCTTTGAGCCGGGGCAGGAATGCGACGTCACGCTGGTCCCGCTGGGCGGCAGGCGCGAGGTCTATGGCTTCCAGCAGAAGGTGATGGGCAAGCTGTGACGGCCGTCGGCGTGCTCGCATCACTTCGGAGGCTTGGCGGCCGCGTAGATGACGACCTTCCCCGGATTGTCGAACTCCACGGCGAGCACGTCCTCGGCCTGCACGCGCCGCGAATCGATCGCGTTGAAGAGCAGGGCGTTCGCCTCGATCTCCTTACGCAGCTCGGCGACGTCCTTCTGATGCTGCTTCATCTTGTTCTCGATGGCCGGCGGCGGCCCGCCTTCGCTGCGCGCCGCATCGGTCAGGAACACGATGTCGACCGTGTCGAGCTTGGTGGTCTTGCGCACCGCCCCGATATTCTCGCGGGTGCGGCCGATCGCCGTGATGACCTTTCCGGCCTCCGTGCTGGAGAGCGTCTCCTCCTGACGAACATCAGAATCGACGATTGCGGCGGCAGGCTTGCCGCTGCCCAACGGCTGCGCAGCGGATGCCGCCTGGGGCGCGGCCATGACAAACGCGGCGGCAACCAGGGCAATCCATCTTGCAGGGCGCAGATCATTCGCCATCGATCGCTCCTGACTGAACTCGTGAAGGGGCGAAAACAGCGAAACGGTCCGGTCTGGCCGGTGGTTCCCCTCAAAAGCCGGAAAGCGGACCGCGACACGGCCCGCATTCCCTTCAAAACATGGTTGGCGGACCGCAAGGCGGCCCGCCTGGGCCCGCGATCAGCTTGCCTTCTTGGTAATCAGCGTCAGGGCGCCATTGGGCTGCATGCTGGCGGCGATCACCTGCGCCGAGCTCATGCCCTTGGCTTCGAGCGCGGATTTCACCTTGGGCGTGGCGTCGATCGACTTTCGCAAGGTCTGCAGGCCGGCATCGCCGCGCTGCGCCACGATCTGGTTCACCTGCGTCTGCGCGTCCTTGGGCAGTTCGGTGATGTCGACGACGTTGACGCTCTGGATCGACGGCACCCCGGGCTGGGCTTTCGGCGCGGCCGGAGCGGTTGGCGCCGGGCTGGGCAGCGGCGTCGGCTGCTGCTGGGCATTCGCGGCGCCCGCCATCATCAGGGTTGCGGTCGCGGCGAGAACTATCGCTTTGCGCATGGATATTCCTTCCATCGGATTTGGAGTGGTTTCGCCCGCCTCAAGCGCCCGAGAGGAACGTCCAAATGGGCGCTCAAGGTGTCGCCGAGCGGGTCATTGCGTGACCATTGGGTGGCGACAATGTGCAGCCCACGCCCAAACAACCCTACTTTTGGCAAGCTGAATTTCGGGAGCAATCGCTGATGGCCAGGATAAGCCGCGCCGCCTATGCGCAGATGTATGGACCGACTGTCGGCGATAAGGTGCGGCTTGCCGACACCGAGCTGTTCATTGAAGTCGAGAAGGACCTCACCGTTTACGGCGAGGAAGTCAAATTCGGCGGCGGCAAGGTCATCCGCGACGGCATGGGCCAGAGCCAGGTGACGCGGGCAGGCGGCGCCGTCGATACCGTCATCACCAACGCGCTGGTCGTCGACGCGCTTGCCGGCATCGTCAAGGCCGATATCGGCCTGAAGGACGGACGCATCGCGGCGATCGGCAAGGCTGGCAATCCGGACACGCAGGCTGGCGCCACCATCATTGTCGGTCCAGGCACGGAAATCATTGCCGGCGAAGGCAAGATCCTGACCGCCGGTGGCTTCGACGCGCACATCCATTTCATCTGCCCGCAGCAGATCGAGGAAGCGCTGATGAGCGGCGTCACCACCATGCTGGGCGGCGGCACTGGCCCGGCGCATGGCACCTTGGCCACCACCTGCACGCCCGGCCCCTGGCACATGGCGCGCATGATCCAGTCGTTCGATGCCTTTCCGATGAACATCGGCCTGTCGGGAAAGGGCAACGCATCAAAGCCGGCGGCGCTGGAAGAGATGGTGCTGGCCGGCGCCTGCTCGCTGAAGCTGCACGAGGACTGGGGCACGACGCCTGCGGCCATCGACTGCTGCCTGTCGGTCGCCGACGCCTACGACGTGCAGGTGATGATCCACACCGACACGCTGAACGAATCGGGCTTTGTCGAGAACACGGTGGCGGCCATCAAGGGCCGCACCATCCACGCCTTCCACACCGAGGGCGCCGGCGGTGGCCATGCGCCCGACATCATCAAGGTCTGCGGCCTGCCTAACGTCATCCCGTCCTCGACCAATCCGACCCGGCCCTACACGGTCAACACCTTGGCCGAGCATCTCGACATGCTGATGGTCTGCCATCATCTGTCGCCGTCGATCCCGGAAGACATCGCTTTCGCCGAAAGCCGCATCCGCAAGGAAACGATCGCGGCCGAGGACATCCTGCACGACATCGGCGCCTTCTCCATCATCTCGTCGGACAGCCAGGCGATGGGCCGCGTCGGCGAGGTGGCGATCCGGACCTGGCAGACCGCCGACAAGATGAAGCGCCAGCGCGGGTCGCTCCCCGACGAGACCGGCGACAACGACAATTTCCGTGTCCGCCGCTATATCGCCAAATATACGATCAATCCGGCCATCGCGCATGGCCTGTCGAAGGAGATCGGCTCGATCACGGTCGGCAAGCGCGCCGATCTGGTGCTGTGGAATCCGGCCTTCTTCGGAGTCAAGCCGGAGATGGTGCTGGTCGGCGGCTCGATCGCGGCAGCGCCGATGGGCGATCCCAATGCCTCGATCCCGACGCCGCAGCCGATGCACTACCGGCCGATGTTCGGCGCCTATGGCAAGGCCTTGACCAACTCCTCGGTGACCTTTGTCTCGAAGGCGGCGCTCGATGCCGGCCTGCGGGACAGCCTCGGCGTCGACAAGGCGATGGTCGCGGTCGAGAACACGCGCGGCGGCATCGGCAAGCATTCCATGGTGCTCAACGACGCCACGCCGCATGTCGAGGTCGATCCCGAAACATACGAAGTGCGGGCCGACGGCGAGCTGCTGACTTGTGAGCCGGCGACCGTGCTGCCAATGGCGCAACGGTATTTCCTGTTCTGACAACGGCTGATCGGTGAGCGGGCAAATATCGTTGCGGCTCGCGCTCGCCGATTGCAATATGCTGCCAAGCAGCAGCATTGTGATCGCGCATGGCCACCGAAATCGCGTCCCAGCACGACATCTTCCCGCATATCCGCATCGTCATGGGCATGGTGATCGGCCTTGGTGTCACACGGCTGCTTTCGGGAACCGCCCGCATCGTCCAGCATCCCGGCCAATACCGGCTCTATGCGGTGCATCTCGCCTGGGTCGCCTCGGTGCTGTTGATGCTGGTGCACTTCTGGTGGTGGGAGTTCGGCCTCTACGCCATCGAGAACTGGACCTTCGGCAAATATCTTTTCATTATCTTCTACGCCATCACGCTGTTCCTGCTCTGCGCGCTGCTGTTTCCGGATTCGATGCTCGATTACACCAGCTACGAGGACTATTTCTATTCGCGCCGCGCCTGGTTCTTCGGGCTGCTGGCCGCGACCTATCTGCTCGATGTGATCGACACGCTGCTCAAGGGCCCCGAGCATTTCGCCCGCTTCGGCAACGAATATCTGTTCCGGACGCCGGTGTTCGTGGCGTTTTGCCTCGTCGCGATCCGGGTGCGGGACAAACGTTTCCACGTCGCCTTCGTCGCGGCGGCGCTGATCTATCAGATATCCTTTATCCTGCGGCTCTTCGACACGATCGTGTGAGTACGGCGGATGGTCTAAGGTTGCTGCAAATGCAGGACTCAACCATGTATAAGGCCGTCGGATCGCGCGGCTCCCGCGTCAGCCGGGTGCTCTGGATGCTCGAGGAACTCGGCCAGCCCTACGAATTCGTCGAGGTGAAGCTGCGCTCGCCGGAGGCTTACGCGCTCAATCCTTCCGGCAAGGTGCCGATCCTGATCGATGGTGACCTGAAAGTCACCGATTCGGCGGCGATCTGCGTCTATTTGGCCGACAAGCATGCCGATAAAGGTATGGGCGCCAGTCCCGGCATCGCCGGTCGCGCCGAGATGGATTCCTGGATGCATTTCGCCCAGAGCGAGCTCGAAGCGCCGCTCTGGAACAAGCTGCGCCACCGTTTTCTCTTGCCCAAGAATGTTCGGGTCGACGTCGGCCCGGCTGCGGCGTATGATTTCGCATCCGAAATAAAGGCCCTGGACCGCCGGCTTGGCGACAAGCCCTATGCCTTGGGCGACCGGTTCTCTGCGGTAGACGTCCTGCTCGGCGATATGGGTGGCTGGGCGCGTGCCGGCCGCTTCCCGATCAAATCCGACCGGGTGAATGCCTATTTCGACCGTGTCCTCGAACGCCCCGCCCGTGCAAGGGCGCAAGCCAATGGTGGAGCCATGAAATGAAGCTCAACATCAACACCGATTTCACCAAATTCCCGCGTGCCGTCTCTGTTCTGACAGCGAGCGAAGCGGGAGCAGCCGCGCCCTACGACAAGGCCGTGCTGCCGCATGACGAGCGCCATCTGCGCCGCCGCGCCATCGAGACCGTCGGCGGCGACAAGGTGCTGGTCGACCTGCCCGAGCCGGTGGCTCTGGACAATGGCGACCGGCTGGTGCTGGAAGACGGCCGCCAGCTCGAGATCGTCGCGGCACCCGAAGAGGTCTACGACATCCGTGCCCGCGACGCCGTTCATCTGAGCGAACTCGCCTGGCATATCGGCAATCGTCACCTCGCGGCGGCGATCGAGCCGGACCGCATCCTCATCCTGCGCGACCATGTCATCAAGGCGATGCTCGAAGGCCTCGGCGCCAAGGTAAGCGAGGTCTCGCTGCCGTTCAGCCCCGTGCGCGGCGCCTATTCCGGGCATGGCCACGACTACGGCCATTCGCACGATCATGACCACCATGACCATGATCATCACGATCATGCGCACGACTGTCATCACCACGGCCACCACCATCACGATGACTGAGCAGCTTTCCACCGTCGCGCTGCTGCGGCTGATGACCTGGCTGTCGCCGGCCTTTCCGGTCGGCGGCTTCTCCTACAGCCACGGGCTTGAACGCGCCGTGCACGATGGCCTGATCGCAAATCGCCACGGTCTCGCCGGCTGGCTGGAGACGCTGGTCGATGTCGGCTCGGGCTGGAACGACGCCGTGCTGTTCGCCGAAAGCTGGCGCCGCGCACGCGAGGGTGGCGATCTCAACGAAGTCGCCGCGCTGGCCGAGGCGCTTGCCGGGTCGCGGGAGCGTCATCTGGAAACCATGCTGCAGGGCGCGGCCTTCCTCAAAGCGGCGTCCGCCTGGCCGTCTCAGGCGCTGCAGCGCCTGCCGGCCGATTGCCCCTATTGCGTCGCGGTCGGCGCTCTTGCCGGCAGCGGCGGCATCGGCCTTTCGGGGGCGCTTTCCGCCTTCCTGCAGGCTTTCTTCTCCAACCTCGTGCAAGCGGCGATCAGGCTTGGCGTCGTTGGCCAAACCGATGCCGTCGCATTGTTAGCCGGCTTCGAATCTCTTGCGCTGGCGGCTGCCTCGCGCGCCGCCGGTTCCAGCCTGGACGATCTGGGTGGCGCGGCCTTCATGTCTGACATCGTGGCGATGCAGCATGAGACGCAATACTCCAGGCTGTTCCGCTCATGATCGCGCTTGCCGTCATCCTCTCCTTCGTCCTGCTTTTGATCACTACGCTGCATGTCTATTGGGGTATAGGCGGCATCTGGCCGGGCACGGACCAGGCCTCCTGCGCGCGCGCCGTGGTCGGTTTTCGCGGCGTCGATGAGATGCCGTCTTCCTTCGCGAGTTTTGCCGTCGCCGCTTGCCTGGCACTGGCGACGCTCTGGCCGCTGGCGCTGGTCGGCGTCTTTGCGACGCCCTTTCCAATAGAAGGCCTGGCGGCCACGGCATTGATGATCGGCCTCGTCTTTCTTGGCCGCGGCATTGCCGGCTTCACGCCATGGTGGCGCAGGCTCACGCCTGAACAGCCTTTCGCGCGGCTTGACCAAAGCCTCTATTCGCCGCTCTTCTTGCTGATCGGGCTGGGCTTTATAGTTCTCTCTATCTCGGAGTTTCCGGCATGACGTCGAAAAACGGTCCTCTTCGCATCGGCATTGGTGGCCCCGTCGGCTCCGGCAAGACGACGCTTACCGAAAAGCTGTGCAAGGCGTTGCGCGACGATTTTTCGATCGCCGTCGTCACCAACGACATCTACACCAAGGAGGACGCGATGATGCTCGCCCGGCTACAAGCATTGCCGGAGGAGCGCATCGTCGGCGTCGAGACCGGCGGCTGTCCGCACACCGCCATCCGGGAGGACGCCTCGATCAATCTGCGGGCAATCGCGGAGCTGAACAAAAAGTTCCCCGACCTCGACATCATCTTCATCGAATCCGGCGGCGACAATCTCGCAGCCACCTTCTCGCCGGACCTTGCCGACCTGACGCTGTATGTCATCTCGGTCTGCCAGGGCGAGGAGATCCCGCGCAAGGGCGGCCCGGCCATCACCCGCTCGGATTTCCTCATCATCAACAAGAGCGATCTGGCGCCCTATGTGAACGTCAACCTCGACGTCATGGAGAGCGATGCCGGCCGCATGCGCGGCAAAAGGCCCTTCGGCTTCACCGACCTGTCGCGGGGCAAGGGCTTGCAAGAGGTGATCGACTTCATCGTCGAGCAGGGCGGACTGCAGTCGGCGCGCCCGGCGGCTTGATCCGCTGAGCCACCGATTATCGGTTGCTGGCAGCGGCATCGCACGGCATTCTCATCCAAACAGGAGGATTTTCGATGAGCCTTGCCCGCCTGCACAAGGAACCGCTGAGCAACCTGCCCTATTACGAGGAGCGGGTCGATCTTGCCGCCGCCTTTCGCTGGACCGCGCGGCTCAACATGCATGAGGCGGTGGCCAATCACTTCTCGCTGTCCGTCAACGAGGACGGCACGAAATTCCTGATGAACCCGAACCAGGTGCATTTCTCGCGCATCAAGGCGAGCGACCTGCTCCTGATCGACGCCAACGATCCCGACACCCTGTCCGGTCCCAATGCGCCGGACCCGACCGCCTGGGGCCTGCATGGCGCCATCCATCGCAACGTCCCGCATGCGCGCTGCGCCATGCATGTCCATTCGATCCACGCCACGGTGCTTGCCTCGCTCGCAGATTCGACGCTCCCCCCGGTCGATCAGAACTCGGCCATGTTCTTCAACCGCCATGTCGTCGACGCCAATTATGGCGGGCTGGCCTTCGAGGAGGAGGGCGAGCGCTGCTCGCAGCTTCTCACCGACCCCAAGGTCAAGGTGATGGTCATGGGCAATCATGGCGTCATGGTCATCGGCGACAATGTCGCCGACACCTTCAACCGCATGTTCTATTTCGAGCGCGCCGCCGAGACCTACATCAAGGCGCTGTGGACTGGCCGCCCGCTGCGCACGCTCTCCGACGAAGTCGCCGAGAAGGCCGCGCGCGAGATGGACGACTACCCCGGCCAGGCCGAGCGCCATCTGGCCGAGCTGAAAGCGATCCTCGACGAGGAAGAGCCCGTCTACCGGAATTGATGCCGGTTACGCTACGCCTGTGACCGGCGTGACTGATCAGGCCTCGGCTTGATTGCCACGTGGTTCCCCCAATCCGTCGCTGCTTCGCAGCGCCACCTTTCCCCCTCCGGAGGGAAAGGAAGGGAGCGTTGCTGGAGGAGCGTTGACGGCAAGAGCTTGGCGCCTTTCCTCTACCCCGCCGATCGGGGGAGAGGTGGCTCGGCGAAGCCGAGACGGAGTGGGGGTCGACCAGCGCACCATTAGACAATGCATGCGCCAAGCTGAAGGGCGGATGAAGCGCGGCGGCGACGTTCGGGGTTAAAGCCCCAACTGCGCCCGCAGCTCTTCAACGCTCTTGATCACAATCGCGCCGGCCGGACCTTCCATCGGCGCTTCCGGCCAGAAGACCGTCTTCATGCCTGCAGCCAGTCCGGCCATGGCGCCCGTCAGACTGTCGTCGACGGCAAAAGCATCCGCCGGATCGACGCCGGCGAGATAAGCGGCGCGCAGGAAGGGCTCGGGAAGCGGCTTGCCGTCGATCACGTCGTTGCGGCTGACCGTCATCATGCCCGGATAGGTGAGGCCGACGGAGCGCAGATTGGCATCGACGATCAGCCGGTCGGAATTGGACACCACCGCCTGCTCGACGCCGAGCGCGCGCAATTCGTTGAACACCTCGATCGCGCCGGGTCGCGGCTTCAGCGTTTCCGCCAGCGGCAGATAATGATCGTATTTGCGCACGATCCAGTCGTCGAAGGGGAGGGCGAGGCCGAACTCATCGCGCAGCATCTCGTAGACCGGCCATGCCGCGATACCCAGCACACGCTCATGCAGGTCGTGCGGCGGGGCGATGCCGACGCTGCGCAACGCCGCCACAAGCGCTGCCTCATGCAACGGCTCGCTGTCGACCAGCGTCCCGTCCATATCCCAGAAAACGGCTTTCGGCGTCATGCGCGGCTCCCTTTGCCGATCCCCTTAAAGCATGTCTCCCAAAAGTGGTAACCGGTTTCGGGACAAAGACATGCGCAAAACAAAAAACTGAAGCGCATTGAGCGAAGCTGAAAGATCGCGACGCGCTTTAGTACGTTTCCCGCCCGAGATAAACCGTCGCGCCGGCAAATGGTTTGGCGCGCGACGGCAGACCTTCCGGAGGCCTCTGGGGCATCCAAGCAATTGCTCTTTCGATAGACAATTGCGCGCCGGCATATTCGCTGTAAGCTATGGCGCCCGTTTCAGCGTTGTGCGGGTTGGGAGGCAGGACGTGAGTTTGCGACAGGAACCCGGCAGCACCAGGTTGGACGACGCCGCGCGCGCCGGCTGGCTTTATTATGTTGCCGGTAACACGCAGGATCAGATTGCCGCCAAGTTGGGCATTTCCAGGCAGACGGCGCAGCGGCTGGTGTCGCTGGCGATGTCGGAGGGGCTGATCAAGGTTCGCGTCGATCATCCGATCGCCAACTGCCTGGACCTTGCCGCGCGGCTGAAGTCACGCTTCGCGCTCGATCTCGTCGAGGTGGTGCCGAGCGATCCGGCGTCGAACTCGACGACGATCGGTATTGCCGAGGCGGCGGCGGCCGAGATCGAGCGCCGGCTGCGCTCGGAAGCCCCCATCGTCATGGCGATCGGCACCGGACGCACGCTGAAGGCGGCGATCGAGCAACTGCCGCCGATGGACTGCCCGCAGCATAAGGTCGTGTCCTTGACCGGCAACATCTCGCCGGACGGCTCGGCCGCCTTCTACAACGTCATCTTCACCATGGCCGATCGCGTCAAAGCGCGTTCCTTCCCGATGCCGCTGCCGGTCATCGCCTCCTCGCCGGCAGAGCGCGAGATGCTGCTCAACCAGCCGATGATCCAGCCGACGCTAGCATTGGCCGCGGAAGCCGATGTCACCTTCGTCGGCATTGGCGATCTCGGGCCCAAGGCCCCGCTCTACGAAGACGGCTTCATTTCCGAAAGCGAGTTGAAGGCGCTGCAGAAGGCCGGCGGCATCGCCGAGATCGTCGGCTGGGTGTTCGATCGCGAGGGCCGCATGATCGAGGGCATCACCAACGACCGCGTGTCTTCCGCGGCGCTGCCGTCGCGGGAGAAGTCGCTGGTCATCGCCTTGGCGATGGGCGACCGCAAGCTGCCGGGCATCCTCGCCGCCGTCAATCGCCGGCTGGTGAATGGCCTCATCACCGACGAGCGGACGGCCGAAGCCCTGCTTTCCGGCTGATTGTCATAAAAAGAGCCGGCTATTGCGAGGGGCCGCGCGGGTCGTTGCCGTCGAGAAAACCCATGTCGCGCTGCAGATGCTCGGATAATTCCCGGACATCGACATAGCCGCGCCTGCGGCGCGAAAACCTTGCAAACTCCCGCACGAGCGTGAAAAACCAGCGGTGCGCCGGGTTGGAAACGAGCTTTTCCTGGACCGTGGTCATGATCGTCAGCCTTTGCAATGCTTGAACTGGATTGATCGTCGACCCCAAATATCGGGCTGGCCGGTTCGTGCTTCCAATTAAACCTCGATCATGACCCATAAGGAGGCCTTATGCCCGATCTTAAGCCCCCGCAGCTTGCGCCGCTGCCGCCGCTGCAGGCGATCCGGGTGTTCGAAGCGGTGGCAAGGCACCTGTCCTTCACCAAGGCGGCGCAGGAATTGGGCATGACCCAAGCGGCCGCCAGCTACCAGATCAAGGTATTGGAGGAGCGCGTCGGCGCGCCGCTGTTCCTGCGCCGTCCGAAGCAGATCGAGCTGACCGAGCCCGGCCAGCGCCTTGCGCCTGCCGTCAGCGAAGCTTTTTCCATCCTGGGTCAGGCCTACGCCGCGGCGCGCGGCGGCGCCGACGGACTGCTTTGCGTTACCACGGTGCTGACCTTCGCCTCGAATTGGCTGGCGCAGCATCTGGGCTCGTTCCAGCTCGCCCATCCGGCACTCGCCGTGCGGCTCGATACCTCGGCCCGCCTCACCGATTTCGCGCGCGAGGATGTCGATCTCGCCATCCGCTCGGGCGCCGGCAAATGGCCGGGCCTGGAAGCGCACAAATTGCTCGACGCCGACTTTACGCCGATGCTGAGCCCCAAGCTCGCGGCCAGCATAGGCGGCGTCAAGGAACCGGCCGACCTTTTGCGCCTGCCGATCCTCGATCCCGGCGACATCTGGTGGTCGCAATGGTTCGAGGCCGCCGGCGTCACCGGGCATGATCTCGCCAAACGGCCGGGCTCCAGCATGGGTGCGCAGGCCTATGAGGCGAACGCGGCGATGGCGGGCCACGGCGTGGCGATCCTGACCAGGGCGCTGTTCAAGAACGAGATCGCCGACGGCCGCCTGATCCAGCCCTTCGATCTGGTCGGCGACGATGGCCATGCCTATTGGTTGGTCTATCCGACAGCGCGCCGCAATGTGCCGAAGATACGCGCCTTCCGCGACTGGATCCTCGCCGAGATCGCCTGCGCGTAAGCGAGCCCCTTACGTCCTCCAGTGCTGCCGGTGCTGCCTGCGGATCGGGTCGCCTTGGCTAATTTCTGCTGCGCCGCAGCATAGATTCCGACTTGACATAAATCACGGTAAGTGAGTAATTGCTCAAAGCCAAGGCAAATGCTCATCTTGGTTTAAGGGAGGAATTTGATGAAACTTCACACGCTCACCCTGGGCCTGTTGTCGGCAAGCGCCCTTGCTTTCGCCGCGCATGCCGAATCCATCACCATCGCCACCGTCAACAACGGCGACATGGTCCGCATGCAGAAGCTGACGGACGACTTCACCAAAGCCAACCCCGACATCCAGCTCAACTGGGTGACGCTTGAAGAGAACGTGCTGCGCGAGCGCGTGACCACCGACATCGCCACGAAGGGTGGCCAGTACGACGTCATGACCATCGGCACCTACGAGGTTCCGATCTGGGCCAAGCAGAACTGGCTCCTGCCGCTCGACAAGCTGGGCGCCGACTACGACGTCAAAGACATCATCCCGGCAATCGCCGGCGGCCTTTCGGTCGACGGCAAGCTCTATGCCGCGCCCTTCTACGGCGAGAGCTCCTTCGTCATGTACCGCAAGGACCTTATGGAGAAGGCGGGCTTGAAGATGCCCGATGCGCCGACCTGGGACTTCATCAAGCAGGCCGCCGACAAGATGACCGACCGCGCCAATGGCGTGAACGGCGTCTGCCTGCGCGGCAAGGCCGGCTGGGGCGAGAACATGGCCTTCCTCACCGCCATGTCGAACTCATTCGGCGCCCGCTGGTTCGACGAGAACTGGAAGCCGCAGTTCGACCAGCCGGAATGGAAGAAGACGCTGCAATTCTATGTCGACCTGATGAAGGCCGACGGTCCGGAAGGCGCTTCGTCAAACGGCTTCAACGAGAACTTGGCGCTGTTCCAGCAGGGCAAGTGCGGCATGTGGATCGACGCCACCGTCGCCGCGTCCTTCGTTTCCGATCCGAAGGCCTCGAAGGTCGCGGACAAGGTCGGTTACGCGTTGGCGCCCGACAATGGGCTCGGCAAGCGTGGCAACTGGCTGTGGGCTTGGTCGCTGGCGATCCCGGCCGGCACGCAGAAGGCCGATGCCGCCGAGAAGTTCGTCTCCTGGGCAACCAGCAAGCACTATGCCGAGCTGGTCGCCTCGAAGGAAGGCTGGGCCAATGTTCCTCCGGGCACGCGTTCTTCGCTGTACGCCAATCCGGAGTACCAGAAGGCGGCGCCTTTCGCGAAGATGACGCTGGACTCCATCAACGCTGCGGACCCGACGCACCCGACCGTCAAGCCGGTGCCTTATGTCGGCGTGCAGTTCGTTGCCATTCCTGAATTCCAGGGTCTTGGCACCACCGTCGGCCAGCTCTTCTCGGCCGCCCTTGCCGGCCAGTCGAGCGTCGACGACGCCCTCAAGCAGGCCCAGGACGCAGCCACCGCGGCGATGACCGAAGGCGGCTACATCAAGTAAGGCTCCTCCCGGTGCCGAACGCCGGTCGCCTATCAAGGCCGGCAAGGGGCCGCCCGAAACCCAGTTCGGGCGGCCACCCTTCTAAATCGGGAAGATTCTGGGCACAACTCTGAAATCCGGCTGACTTTGGGAGGGTGACCGTCATGGCTACTCAGCAAACCCGTTCGCTTGCCCGTTTCATGATGGCGCCATCGGTGATCCTGCTGTTCGTCTGGATGATCGTGCCGTTGGCCTTCACGATCTGGTTCTCCCTGCTGCAGTACAATCCGCTGAACCCGATCCGCGACGGGTTTGTCTGGTTCGACAATTACAAGCTCTTCTACTCGAACCCGGCCTTCCTCTACTCGATCCTCAACACGCTCACTATCGTCGTCAGCGTCCTGGTCATCACGGTGGTCGGCGGCATCCTTCTGGCCATGCTGCTCGACCAGCCGATCTGGGGCCAGGGCGTCGTGCGCATCCTGGTCATCTCGCCGTTCTTCGTCATGCCGCCGGTCGCGGCGCTTGTCTGGAAGAACATGATCATGCACCCGCAATACGGCGTCTTCGCCGACATAGCGCGCTTCTTCGGCGCCCAGCCGATCGACTGGTTCGGCCAACATCCGCTGACCGCCATCATCCTGATCGTCGCCTGGCAGTGGCTGCCCTTCGCCACGCTTATCCTGCTCACCTCCTTGCAGTCGCTCGACGGCGAGCAGAAGGAGGCGGCCGAGATGGACGGCGCGGGCTTCCTCAGCCGCTTCTGGTATCTGACGCTGCCGCATATGTCGCGCGCCATCACCGTCGTCATCCTGATCCAGACGATCTTCCTGCTCTCGATCTATGCCGAGATCCTGGTCACCACCAATGGCGGCCCGGGCTACGCCTCCACCAACCTGCCCTTCCTCGTCTACCAGAAGGCGCTCCTGGAATTCAAAATCGGCCAGGCATCTGCCGGTGGCGTGATCGCCGTCATTCTCGCCAACATCGTTGCCTTCTTCGCCATGCGCGCCGTCGGCAAGAACCTGGACAAGTGAGGGAGGACCTGACATGGCCCGCGCAGTTACCACCCAGCACAAGACCATCGCCACGGCCGCGGCCTGGATCGTCGCCCTGCTGATCTTCTTTCCGATCCTCTACACGATCATCACCTCGTTCAAGTCGGAGCAGGAGGCGATCCAGGGCTTCAACCTGATCCCGTCCGGGACCTTCGAGAGCTATTCGGAGGTCCAGCAGCAGAGTGGCTATTTCAAGTTCTTCTTCAATTCGGTGCTGCTGTCGGTCGGCTCGACCGTCCTCGCGCTCATCGTCGCCATCCCGGCGGCCTGGTCGATGGCGTTCTCGCCGACCAAGCGCACCAAGGACATCCTGATGTGGATGCTGTCCACCAAGATGATGCCGGCTGTCGCGGTGCTGTTCCCGATCTACCTGATCTTCCGCGACAGTGGCCTGCTCGACAGCCGCATCGGCCTCACCGTCATGCTGATGCTGATCAACCTGCCGATCGTGGTCTGGATGCTCTACACATATTTCCGCGAGATCCCGGGTGAGATCTTGGAGGCGGCTCGCATGGACGGCGCCTCGCTGTGGAACGAGATCATCTATGTGCTGACGCCGATGGCCGTTCCCGGCATCGCCTCGACCATGCTCTTGAACATCATCCTCGCCTGGAACGAGGCGTTCTGGACCATCCGGCTCACCACCACCAACGCCGCGCCGCTGACGGCCTTCATCAGCTCCTTCTCCAGTCCGCAGGGCCTGTTCTGGGCGAAGCTCTCGGCAGCCTCGACGCTGGCGATCGCGCCGATCCTGATCATGGGCTGGTTCAGCCAGAAGCAGCTGGTTCGTGGACTCACCTTTGGCGCCGTGAAGTAAGAGCGCCCAAGCGGCGGACGACGAAGACCATCCCCGGGAGGAAACCATGGGAAACATCACGCTCAAGAACGTCTCCAAGTCCTTCGGGTCGACGACGATCATTCCGAACATCGACCTCAACATCGAGGACGGCGAGTTCGTGGTGTTCGTCGGCCCCTCGGGTTGCGGCAAGTCCACGCTGCTCAGGCTGATCGCCGGGCTGGAGGACACCAGCGGCGGCACCATCTCGATCGATGGCCGCGACGTCACCCGCGAGGCGCCGGCCAAGCGCAAGCTCGCCATGGTGTTCCAGTCCTACGCGCTCTACCCGCACATGACGGTCGCCAAGAACATCGCCTTCCCGCTGAAGATGGCCGGCGAGGACCAGGCGACCATCGACAAGAAGGTGAAGGATGCCGCCCGCATCTTGAACCTCACCAACTATCTCGAGCGCCGTCCGGGCCAGCTCTCCGGCGGCCAGCGCCAGCGCGTCGCCATCGGCCGCGCCATCGTGCGCCAGCCCTCGGCCTTCCTGTTCGACGAGCCGCTGTCCAACCTCGACGCCGCGCTTCGCGGCACGATGCGGCTGGAGATCAGCGAGCTGCATCAGCAGTTGAAGACGACGATGATCTACGTCACCCACGACCAGGTCGAGGCCATGACGATGGCCGACAAGATCGTCGTGCTTAACGCCGGCAACATCGAGCAGGTCGGCTCGCCGATGGAGCTCTACAAGACGCCGAAGAACCTCTTCGTCGCTGGCTTCATCGGCTCGCCCAAGATGAACATGATCGAAGGTGCGCCGGCGGAGAAATATGGCGCCAAGACCATTGGCATCCGGCCCGAACACCTTGCCATCTCGACCACGTCCGGCGACTGGAAGGCGACGGTCGGCGTAGCCGAGCATCTTGGCTCAGACACGTTCCTGCACGTCCAGGCGGACGGCATCGGCACCATCAACGTCCGCGCCGACGGCGAGGTCGCGGTCAGGCATGGCGACACGATCTATCTGACGGCAGACAAGACCAAACTCCATCGCTTCGGCGCCGACGGCAAGGCGCTGGTCCAGTGAGGACGGGACAGTGAGGCTGAAAGGCAGATCGGCGCTGATCACCGGATCGGCGCGCGGCATCGGCAGGGCCTTCGCCGAAGCCTATGCGCGCGAAGGCGCGACGGTGGCGATTGCCGATATCGACCTCGAAGCAGCGGAGGCAACTGCGAAAGCGATCGGCTCCGCCGCTTACGCGCTGCGGCTCGACGTCGCCGATCAGTCCTCGATCGAGGCGGCGGTGAAGGCGGTCGAGGCGAGGACCGGCGGGCTCGATGTGCTGATCAACAACGCAGCGATCTTCGACCTTGCGCCGATCGTCGAGATAACCAGGACAAGCTACGAAAAGCTGTTCTCGGTCAATGTCGCCGGCACGCTCTTCATGCTGCAGGCCGCCGCCCGCTCGATGATCGCGCGTGGCAAGGGCGGCAGGATCATCAACATGGCTAGCCAGGCCGGCCGGCGCGGCGAGCCGCTGGTCGCGGTCTACTGCGCCACCAAGGCCGCCGTTATCTCGCTGACGCAATCGGCCGGGCTCGACCTGATCAAGCACCGCATCAACGTCAACGGCATCGCGCCGGGCGTCGTCGACAGCGACATGTGGGACCAGGTCGACGCGCTCTTCGCCAAATATGAGAACCGGCCGAAGGGAGAGAAGAAGCGGGCTGTCGGCGAAGGAGTGCCTTACGGGCGCATGGGCAGGCCCGAGGACCTCGCCGGCATGGCCGTGTTCCTTGCCAGTGACGAGGCCGAATACATTGTCGCCCAGACCTACAATGTCGACGGCGGCCAATGGATGAGCTGATGGGATGAGTTGAGGGGGGAAGGCGCTTCTCTCTTTTCCTCCGGAGAAAGCGTCTCGGGGCAGGTGAGGGGCAGCACACTGAAACGCCAGATGTTGCCCCTCATCCTCGCTCCTCCGAAGGGGGCGTAGTCAGTCAGGCTGACGATCGGCCAAAGGGTAAATGAGATGACCGTGAAACTCTCTTCATCGAACCTCGTCAGGCTCCCGGCCAAAGTTGCCGGTCCGAAATACGACCGCTCGGCCCTGAAGGCCGGCATCGTCCATTTCGGCGTCGGCAATTTCCACCGCTCGCACCAGGCGGTCTATCTCGACGATCTGTTCGCCACCGGCGAAGGCCATGACTGGGCGCTGATCGGCGCCGGCGTGTTCGAAGGCGAGAAGATCGGCCGCTCCAAGCTGGAAGAGCAGGACTGGCTGACCACTGTCGTCGAGCAGGACCAGGGCCATATGAGCGCCCGCGCCACCGGGGCCATGATCGATTTCCTGACGCCCGGCGACGCGGCGGCGATCATCGAGCGGCTTGCCGATCCGGCGATCAAGATCGTCTCGCTGACCATCACCGAGGGCGGCTATTTCATCGACCCGGCTTCCGGCAAGTTCAACCCGGCCCATCCGGACATCGTCGCTGACGCGCAGCCGGGTGCCGTGCCGAAAACCGTGTTCGGCATCATCCTTGCCGGACTGCTGCGCCGGCGCGCCGACGGCATCGTGCCCTTCACCGTCATGTCCTGCGACAACATCCCCCATAACGGTCACGTCACCTCGGACGGCGTCATCGGCCTCGCGCGGCTGATCGACGAGGACCTCGCCAAATGGGTGGAAGACAAGGTCGCTTTCCCGAACGGCATGGTCGATCGCATCACACCCGCCACCACCGACCGCGAACGCCGGATTCTCGCCGACGATTTTGGGCTGGAGGACAATTGGCCGGTGTTCTGCGAGCCTTTCAAGCAATGGGTGCTGGAGGACCATTTCACCGCCGGCCGCCCGGCGCTGGAAAAGGTCGGCGTGCAGTTCGTCAAGGACGTCTCGCCCTACGAGCTGATGAAGATACGCATCCTCAATGGCGGCCACGCGACAATAGCCTATCCGGCCGGCCTGATGGACATCCATTTCGTCCACGAAGGCATGGAGGAACCGCTGGTGCGCGCCTTCCTGTCGAAGCTCGAGCATGACGAGATCATCCCGACCGTGCCGCCAGTGCCCAACACCGATCTGGAGGACTATTACCAGCTTATCGAGCGCCGTTTCTCCAATCCCAAGATCGGCGACACCATTCGCCGGCTTTGCCTCGACGGCTCCAACCGTCAGCCGAAATTCATCATCCCGACCATCGCCGACCGGCTGAAGGCGGGCAAGGGCGTCGCTGGCCTCGCGCTGGAATCCGCGCTCTGGTGCCGCTACTGCTTTGGCACCACCGACAGCGGCGCCGTCATCGAGCCGAACGATCCGAGCTGGGACCGCATGCAGGCCACCGCCAAGGCGGCGAAGGACGATCCGAAGGCCTGGCTGGCGATGGAGGACATCTATGGCGATGCCGGCCGCTCGCCCGTCTTCGCCGAGGCCTTCGCCCATGCCTTGAAAGTGCTGTGGGCGAACGGCGCGCGCGAAACCCTGGCGCGCTATCTCGCCGGCAAGCTCTGAGGTCAGCGGAAGCCTGCCCGATGACGCCTGAGCTGGTCATCTTCGACTGTGACGGCGTGCTGGTCGACAGCGAGGCGCTCTCGGTCTCGGCGCTGCTCGGCATGATCGAGCTCGCCGGCGGCACGGTGAGTGAGGACGCCGCCTACGAGCATTTTCTCGGCAAGAGCATGAAGAGCGTGCGCGAGATCCTCGGCCGCGATTTCGGGGTGGAGATCAGCGACAAGCACCTGACCGCCATGCGCGTCGACCTTATGCGCAAGTTCCGCGAGGAATTGAAGCCGATCCCGGGCGTCAAGGACGTGCTGCCGAAGCTCAGGCTTCCCTGCTGCGTCGCCTCGTCCGGCACGCTGGAACGGATCCGCTACGCGCTCGACGTCACCGGCCTGCTTTCGCTGCTGGAGCCGCATATCTTCAGCGCCACCATGGTCAAGCGCGGCAAGCCGGCGCCCGACCTTTTCCTCCATGCCGCTGCCTCCATGCGGGCGCAACCGCGCAATTGCCTGGTCGTCGAGGATAGTCCAGCCGGCGTCGCCGCGGCGCGCGCGGCCGGCATGCGCGTCTTCGCCTTTACCGGCGGCTCGCATGCCGGAAATCCCGGCTTGAAAGCCCGGCTTGCGTCGACCGAACCGGACTCTATATTCGCTGACATGCTGCAATTGCCCGATCTGATTGCAGGCCTGGGAGCGAGAGTAAAAGCATTTTGACGAAGAATTTCGTTTGCGCGGTCGATGTCGGCACCGGGAGCGCTCGCGCGGGCATTCTCGACGCGCGCGGCAACCTGCTTGCCCGCGCCGATCATCCGATCGCCATGCATCAGCCCAAGCCCGATCACGCCGAGCACGATTCGGAGGATATCTGGTCGGCAGTGTGCAAATCAGTTCGGGACGCGCTCCAGAAATCCGGCGTTGCCGCAGACGATATCGCCGGCATCTCCTTCGACGCCACCTGCTCGCTGGTCGCTCGTGACAGGCAAGGCCGGCAAATCAGTGTCTCGGTCACCGGCGAGAAGCGCTGGGACACGGTCGTCTGGCTTGATCACCGTGCCATCGCCGAGGCCGATGAATGCACGGCAAGCGGCCATGCCGTGCTCGACTATATCGGCGCCGTGATGTCGCCGGAGATGGCGACGCCGAAGCTGATGTGGCTGAAGCGCCATCTGCCGAAGACGTGGAATGAAGCCGGCTATCTGTTCGACCTCGCGGATTTCCTGACCTGGAAAGCTTCAGGCTCGCTCGCCCGCTCGCAATGCACGCTGACGGCCAAGTGGACCTATCTCGCGCATGAGGAAGAAAGCTGGCGGCGCGATTTCTTCGAGCTTGTCGGGCTCGGCGATCTGTTCGAGCACGGCAATCTGCCGGAAAAGGCAAGCCCGGTAGGCACCGATATCGGTCCGCTGACGGTGAAGGCCGCCGCCGAGCTCGGTCTCACTGAAAAATGCCGGGTCGGCGCCGGCGTCATCGATGCCTATGCCGGCGCGCTGGGTGTCCTGGGCGGTTTTGCCGGTGACGAGAAGGACATCAGCCGGCATCTGGCGCTGATCGCCGGCACATCGTCCTGCGTCATGGCGATGTCGCAGGACCCGCAGCCCTTCGCCGGCGTCTGGGGCCCGTATTACGGCGCGGCATTGCCGACGCTGTGGCTGTCGGAAGGCGGCCAGTCGGCTACCGGCGCGCTGCTCGACCACATCATCCGCTGGCATGGCGCCGGTGGCGAGCCCGACGCGGCCATGCATATGAAGATCGCCCGGCGCGTCGCTGAGCTGCGCGCCGAGGACGGCGATGCGCTGGCGGCCAGGCTGCATGTGCTGCCGGATTTCCACGGCAACCGCTCGCCGCTCGCCGATCCGCACGCAGTCGGCGTCATCAGCGGCCTGACGCTCGATTCCTCCTTCGACAGCCTGTGCAAGCTTTACTGGCGCACCGCTGTCGGCATCGCGCTCGGCGTGCGCCATGTGCTCGAGGCGTTGAACGAGAACGGCTACCTGATCGACACGCTGCATGTCACCGGCGGCCACACCAAGAATCCGCTGCTGATGGAGCTCTACGCCGACGCCACCGGCTGCACGGTGGTCGAGCCGCTGGCCGACGAGGCGGTGCTGCTCGGCACCGGCATGGTAGCGGCGACCGCCGCAGGTCTCTATCCCGATCTCAACGCCGCCTGCGTCGCCATGCAGCAGGGCGGCCGGACTCGCGCGCCCAACAAGGAAGCCGGTGCCCGCTTCGACCGTGACTACCGCATCTTCCTCGAGATGCACCGGCAGCGGCAGATGCTCGACGCGATCAGCTAGCTTCCATCTCTTGTTTCACGCAATTCCGGACGGAAAACCGTGTCGCACTTTTCCTGGAATTGCTCTATTGTTTGCGGAGCGACTTGCCGGTCTCGGCGTCGAACAGATGGATGCTCTCTTCCTCGAAGCTGTAGCGCACAGGCGCGCGCAACTCCGGGCATTCGCGGGCCGGCACCAGCGCGCAGATCTCCTTGCCGCCGGAGCCGAACGTCACCAGCGCGTCATTGCCGTGGAATTCGATGAGATCCGCGGTGCCTTGAAGGATGTTGCCTGCGCCTCCGTTTGCCGTCTTCATATCCGGAGGCCGGATGCCGAGCACGACCCGATCGCCGTGCTGCAGATGGAAGTCGCCGCCCTCCAGCGATAGCACCGTTCCGGCGCCGGTCAGCGTCCAGCCATCGCCCTTGCGGCCGACCGTGGCCTCGATGAAGTTCATGTTCGGCGTGCCGATGAAACCGGCCACGAACTGGTTGCCGGGGCGCCGATAGATCTCCGCCGGCGAGCCGATCTGCTCGATCACGCCGTCCTTCAAAAGCACGATCCGGTCGGCCAGCGTCATCGCTTCGAGCTGGTCGTGCGTGACATAGACGGTGGTGGTCTTCAGCGACTGGTGCAGCCTGGCGATCTCGACGCGCATATGGTTGCGGAGCTTGGCGTCGAGATTGGAGAGCGGCTCGTCGAAGAGAAAGACTTTCGGCGTCTTGATCATGGCGCGCGCGATCGCCACGCGCTGCTGCTGGCCGCCGGAAAGCTCCGTCGGCTTGCGGCCGAGATAGGGCTCCAGCCCGAGCGTCCTGGAAACGGCCTCGACGCGCTTCCTTATCTCGGCCGCCGGCACCTTCTGCCGCTTCAGCCCGAAGGCGATGTTGTCGAAGATCGTCATATGCGGATAGAGCGCATAATTCTGGAACACCATGGCGATGCCGCGGTCGCCCGGCTCGAGATCGTTCACCACCTTGCCGCCGATCGACACCTCGCCGCCGCTGATATCCTCCAGTCCGGCCAGCATCCTCAGAAGCGTGGACTTGCCGCAGCCGGACGGCCCCAGGAACACAACGAACTCATGCTCCTCGATCGCGAGGTTGAGATCGCGGATGACGGTCGTGGCGCCATAGGCCTTGTCGACATGGGAGCAAACGATGGCGGACATGCCTTATCCCTTCTCGCCGGTCAGCAGGATCTGCAGCTTGACGTCCTGCGGTCTGCCTTGCGCCGCGCGCTCGAACGCCTTGATGCTTTCGGAGAAATCATAGGTGCCGGTGATCAGCGGCTTGAGATCGACCTTGCCGGAGGCGATCAGCTGCAAAGCGCGGTCGAAGATGTTGGCATAGCGGAACACGGTCTCGATGCGCACTTCCTTGGAGATGGCCGCCGGAACGTTGAGCTCGACCGTTTCCACCGGCAGCCCGACCAGCACCACCGCGCCGCCCGGCCGCACGATGTCGAACAAATTGGCGAAGGCCTTCGGGCTGCCGCTCGCCTCGAATACGATATCGGCGCCCCAATTGTCCGTCGCGCTCCGCACAGCGTCGACCAGCGACTGCTCGCCGACATTGACCGGCACGATGCCCGGATACTGGCCGGCGATCTCAAGCTTCGGCGCGGAGAAGTCCGAGATCAGCACCTTGGAACAGCCGCCCGCCAGCGCGGCGAGCGCGATCATGATGCCGATCGGGCCGCAGCCGACGACGACGGCGACGTCGCCCGGCACGATACGGGCGCGCGCCGCCGCCTGCATGCCGATGGCGAAGGGCTCGACCATCGCGCCCTCGGCGAAGGAGACATTGTCCGGCAGCTTGTAGGTGAAGGCTGCCGGATGAACGGCGAAAGGTGCCAGCACCCCATGCACCGGCGGCGTTGCCCAGAAGCGGACATCCGGGTCGACATTGTAGATGCCAAGCTTCGTCGCACGCGATGAAAGATTAGGCACACCGGGTTCCATGCAGACGCGGTCACCGACCTTCAGGTTCGTCACATTGGCGCCCGCCTCGACGATCGTGCCCGAGGCCTCATGGCCGAGCACCATCGGCTGGCGCACGATATAGCTGCCGATCGCGCCATGCGTGTAGTAATGCACGTCGCTGCCGCAGACGCCGACCGTATGGATGGCGATCCTGACATCGTCCGGTCCAACGTCTTGCGGCAGCGCGATCTCGCGCAGCGACAGTTCGCCTTTTTTCTCAAGCACCAGTGCCCGCATCGGGTATCCTCACTTCAACTTTTCTTTTGCCGGAAGACGGAATTCAGGAAGCCGCTCAAAACACCGAGGAACAGCAGCGGCGGCAGCGACAGGAGCACGACCGAGGCGTTGAGGATGCCCCACGGCACGTTCATGCCTTGCTGCGACAGCTCGGAAGCCACGATCGGCAGCGTCTTGGCGTTGGAGCTCGACAGCATCAGCGCAATCAGGAACTCGTTCCAGACCAGCACGAAGCTGAAGGCGATGGCGCCGATCAGCGAGCGCGCCGCGACAGGAAGCGCGATCCGCCAGAACACCGAATAGGCGCCGTAGCCGTCGACGAAGGCCGCCTCCTCGATCTCCTTCGGCACGCCCTGGAAGGCGGGGATCGCAAGCCACATGATCACCGAGATGGTGAGCAGCGAGTAGGTGACGATCAGCGCGGGAAGCGTGTCGTAGAGGCCGACCTGCAGCCAGATCACCATCAGCGGGATGGCGACCGCCACCGGCGGCAGGAAGCGCAGCGAAAGCACGAAGAACTGGATGTCGCCGGCGAAGCGGTTGGGATAGCGTGCCACCGCATAGGCCGCCGGCAGTCCAAGCACGATGCCGATCAGCACCGCCGCGCCGCAGGTGACCGCGGAATTGTAGAGCCCGGTCAGCACGCTGTCGCGGCCAAGGATGTAGCTGATATTGGCGAGCGTCGGCGTAAAGATCACCTTCGGCACCCGCGTGATGATGTCGACATTGTTCTTCAGCGCATTGAGCGCCGTCCAGACAAGAGGGAACACGGCCAGGAATCCGGCCAGCGCCAGGATGGCTTTGGCGATCAGGCGGCCGGGTCTCATCCGATATTGCTTCATGCCTGCACCCGCTTCCAAAGCATGGTGAAGGTGATGACGGTCGCGATCATCATCAGCACCGCCATGGCCGAAGCGTAGGAGACCTTGCCGGATTCGATGAAGCCTTGCGAGAAGGCGTACATGTCGAGCGTTTCGGTCGCGACGCCGGGCCCGCCGCGCGTCATCACATAGATCAGGTCGAAGGAGCGCAGCGACTCGATCATCTTGACGAACATCAGGCTGATCAGCGGCGCCTTCAGCATCGGCAGAGTGACATAGGCATGGATCTGCCAGCGCCTGGCATGGTCGAGCCTGGCCGCCTCGATCGGCTGCGGCGGCAAGGTTTCGAGCAGCTTCAGCACGATGACGGCGAAGAACAGCCCCCACTGCCAGACATCGACCGAAGCGACGGCGAAGAGTGCGGTGCCGGGCTTGGACAGCGGATCGAAGATCAGCCCGCCGGTGATCAGCCGGTAGGGATAGGTGGCGATGCCGTAAAGCGGGTGATAGGCGAACTTCCAGACGAAGGCGGCCGAGACGCGCGGCAAAAGCACCGGGATGATGAACAGAAGGCAGTAGAAATTGCGCAGGCGCGGGCCGGCGACCTCGAACATCAGCACGCCGAGCCCGATCGCCACCACCATCGTCGCCACCACGGTGACGATCTCCCATTTCACCGACACCCAGACCGCGTTGAGGAAACGGCGGTCGCTGAAGAGATCGGCGAAGTTCGAGAACCACACCCAGGAATAGCCCTGCGCGCTCAGTTCGCGGTTCTGCAGCGCGATCACGATGGCGTAGAGCGTCGGCACCATCGACAGCACCAGCAGGATGGCGAGGGTGGGAACCAGAAATGTGACCGGCAGGGAAGAGTGTCGGCGCATTGCCTCTCCTCGGGTTTTTGCTGCTGTCTGGTGAAGATCCCGCGGCGCGGATCCCGGCATTCCCTCGAATGCCGCGAACCGCGCGCCGCGGGCGGGAGGATTACTTCTTCTTCACCAGATCGTTGGCATAGGCCTCGAGCTCGTTGAGGCCGCCCTTGATATCGGTGCGCGTGCCGGTGACCAGTTCCTCCAGGATGATGCCCCAGCGATCGCCGAGATCAGGCCAGCGCGGATCCTGCCAGAAGTTCACCGCCGTCACCTTGCCGGTTTCAGCCAGGGCCTGGCCGAGATCGGCGCCATAGATGTCGGCGAATTCCTTGCTGGAGAGCACACTGGTGCGGTTCAGCTCGCCGAACTGATGCGCATCGAGACGACGCTTCTCGTTCTCCTTCGACGTCGCCCAGGCGATGAACAGGCCGGCGCATTTCTTGGCCGCGTCATCCGCGTTGGCCTTGGTGCCGATGGCGAGCCCATGGCCGTAGCCGCCGCCAGGCAGCGGCGAGGGGGGCGGGAGGAAGCCGACCTTGCCGACCACCTGGGAGGTCTTCGGGTCGACGGCCATGCCGGACAGCGGCGTCGATTCGACGAGGATCGCGACCTGGCCGGAGAGGAAGGCGCCGGTCGATTCATCCCAGCTGCCGGTCTGCGTGCCTGGGGCCGAGTCCTTGAACAGCTTGAGATAGGTCTCCGTCGCCTTCACGGCGGCGTCCGAATTGAAAGCCGGCTTGTCGCCGTCGAACCACTTGCCGCCATAGGCCTTGAAGAACGGCATCCAGCGCCAGACATTGGCGCCCGAGCCGCGCGCGCCGCGCAGCGCGATGCCGTACATGCCCTTGTCGGCATTAGTCAGCTTCGGCACGTCGGCGATCAGCTCGTCCAGCGTCTTCGGTGGCTGGATGCCGGCGGCTTCGAGCACGTCCTTGCGATAGACCATCAGGTCGCCGCCGCCGGTCAGCGGCGCGAACCAGACCTTGCCGTCATAGGTGGCAACCTTCTGGCGGCCGGGATCGAAATCGGCATAGTCGTAGTCAGCCGGATAATAGTCGGTCAGCGGCACGATCCAGCCCGACGAGGCGAACAGCGCCACATTGGCCTCGTCGACATAGTAGACGTTGTAGTTGCCGACGGTGGAGGCATCGGCGCGCGACTTGGCGCGGCGGTCGTTCTCGTTGAGGTAGTCGATCTGGAACGAGGCGCCGGAGAGCTTCTTGAACTCGTCCTTGGAGTCCTCCAGAAGCGTCAGGCCGTCGCGCGGCTGCGCCAGCACCTTGACCGGCGCCGAGCAGACGGGCGCCTGGGCAAGTGCTGCCGTTGACACGGAAGCGGTAAGCACGAACGCTGCGCCGAGGCTGGCAGCGAGCCGATATGATTTCATTGATTTTTCTCCTCCAGGAACACTCGCGGCAGCGGAGGTCATCCGACTAGCGACCCTCACCGTCGCCCGTCTGACCTGCCACCCGTCGCCAAAATGAGCAGTTAGAGAAGGCGAGACTAGAAGCCTCGTTGCAGCAGACATGTACTTTTATGCATTGTGCGGCGCAAAAAATGTCACCGGCAGAGTCTGCCCGTCACACGAGTATCAGTACCACCGGAAGTGGGCGGAGATCGGCTGTGTCACGCCCTTAGCGTCAGCCGTTGCCGCGACAGCTTGCGGTAGGATGACGGCGTTATCTTGTGCTTGCGCAGGAAGGCGCGGTTGAAGTTCGAGATGTTCATGTAGCCGACCTGGAAGCAGATCTCGGTGATCGGGATCTCGGTATCGGCGAGCAGCTTGCAGGCCTGCCAGAGCCTCAGCTTGGCGAGGTGGTCGCTGAAGGAGTTGCCGGTGTTCTTCTGGAAGAAGCGCGAGAAGGTGCTCTCGCTCATGCCGGCCAAGGCCGCTACGTCGGGCAGCTTCAGATCCTCGGCGAAATGCTGGAACAGATAGGTCAGCGAGCGCTGGATGATGTCGAGCGACTCCGCATCGAGCAGCGGCGAAAAGTCCGGCGACGACAAAAGCTGGTATTCGTCGGTGGTAGCCAGAAGGTCGAGCAGCTCGAGGAACATGCGGAACCGCGCCAGCCCATGCACTTCGCCCATCCGTTCCATCAGCTCGGCGCCGTCGAGTGCGGTCTGGCCATGGAAGACCATGCCGCGCAGTGAGCGTTCCAGGAACGGCTCCAACTCGCGCAGCTCCGGTAGCAATCCCGAAGAGCCGCGCAGCCGCTCAGGATCGAATTGCAGCACGATATCGCGGCCTTCGATCAGCTCGCCCGGCTGCACCGCCGTCACCCAGTCATGCGGCAGTCCGCCGCCGATGATGGTCAGGTAGCCCGGCCCGAACTCGCCGATATGGTCGCCGACCAGCACCACGCCGGACGATTTCCTGAGCAGGTGGATCTCGTATTCCGGATGGAAATTCCAGACATTGCGCTCCCAGGGATAATCGTCCAGCCGCCACAGGAAGCTCTCGCTCGCCTCCGTCACGATGTGCTCGAAGGCGGGCGCCGTGCGCGGAATCGCGGCCGTGTTCTTTCTGCGCCTGAACGGCATCCATTCCTCCTGCCATGGCGCGCCGGCTGCGCATGCCAAGGGGCATCCGTAGCAGCCTACGGGCGGCAAATGAAAGAGGCGCCGCGGAATCCGGGCTCCACCTGGATCAATCGCTAACCGTGCCTCCTCCCTTGCCAACATGTCGCGTTTCGTTCACAAGGCGACGCAAATGGCGCCATTTTGCGCCATTGTGTACGGCTTCCGGCCTTTTTTGCCGACGCGCCGTGTTCTGAAAGAGCGGAACAATGTCTGCGATCGAAACCGGCGCCCTCGCGCCGGAAAACCTTTGGCGTCAGGAAATCAGAGCGACGATCGCGCTCGCCTGGCCGATGGTGCTGACCAATCTCGGCCAGACCGCCATGACCGCGACCGACGTCATGATGATGGGCCGCCTCGGACCCGATACGCTGGCGGCCGGCGCGCTAGGCTCCAACCTCTATTTCATGCCGCTGATCTTCGGCCTCGGCCTGATGCTGGCGACCTCGCCGATGATGGCGACCGAGCTCGGCCGCCACCGCCACTCCGTCCGCGACCTGCGCCGCACCGTGCGCCAGGGCCTGTGGCTGGCGATCCTGATCTCGATCCCGATCTGGCTTTTTCTCTCGCATGGCGAAGAGGTGCTGCTGGCAATGGGCCAGAAGCCGGAACTCGCGCATGAGGCCGGCATCTACCTGCACTGGCTGCAATGGGCGGTGCTGCCCTTCTATGGCTACATCGTGCTGCGCTCCTTCATCTCGGCACTGGAGCGGCCGGGCTGGGCGCTGATCATCGTTTTCGTCGCGGTCGCCTGCAACGCCTTCTTCAACTGGGTGTTCATGTTCGGCAATCTCGGCCTCAAGTCGATGGGCATCGCCGGCTCGGGCCTCGCCACGACCTTGTCCAGCACGCTGATGTTCATCGGCATGGCGGCGGTGGTGATCAAGGAGAAGAAGTTCCGCCGTTATCGTCTCTTCGGTCGCTTCTGGCGCTCCGACTGGCCGCGCTTCCGTGGTCTGCTCAGGCTCGGTCTGCCGATCGCCGGCATCCTCGCCTTCGAGGTTACGATCTTCAATGCGGCGGCCCTGCTCATGGGCCTGATCGATGCGGACTCGCTCGCCGCCCATGCCATCGCCATCCAGATCGCCTCGATCTCCTTCATGGTGCCGCTCGGTCTCAACCAGGCCGTCACGGTTCGGGTCGGCCTGGCACATGGTGCCGGCAATTCCGAAGCGGTTTCGCGCGCCGGCTGGACCGCCTTCGTCATCGGCGTGTCCTTCATGGCGCTGATGGGTCTGGTGATGGTTCTCTGGCCGCACACGCTGATCAGCGCTTTCATCGACCTAGGCGATCCGGCCAACGCCAGGGTGATCACGCTTGCCGTATCGTTCCTGGTATTCGCGGCATTGTTCCAGATTTTCGACGGCGCGCAGGCGGTGGCCGCCGGCATGCTGCGCGGCCTGCACGACACCAAGGTGCCGATGATCTATGCGGCGATCGGCTATTGGGGTGTCGGCCTGCCGCTCGGCGTGTTGCTCGCCTTCCGCTTCGGCTTGAACGGCGTCGGCATCTGGATCGGCTTGGCGTCCGGGCTGGCGGTCGTGGCAGCACTTTTGCTGGCGCGCTGGCTGAGGCGCGATCGCATCGCGCCAGCGCTGTCATTCAGCCACTGAGAATAGGACCGCTGGGGAGTGTCCTGCGGCTGCGTTGGCGGCATCAGCCTTTCTTGATCGCCGGACTGAACACCATGAGGCTCAGGATCTCGAACAGGACCTGGGCGCCGACATGGGCGGTGTTGGTGGTTGCGTCATATTGCGGCGCCACCTCGACGACGTCGCCGCCGACGATGTTGAGACCCTTCAGGCCGCGCAGCAGCTCCAGGACCTCGCGCGTCGTCAGCCCGCCTACTTCCGGCGTGCCGGTGCCCGGCGCGAAGGCCGGATCGATGCTGTCGACGTCGAAGGAGATGTAGGTCGGGCCGTCACCGACGATTTTGCGCGCCTTCTCGATAATTGCGGGGATGCCGAGCCCGGTCACCTCTTCGGCATGCACCACCGTCATGCCGGACTCATAGGTGAACTCCCATAGATATTCGGCCGAGCCGCGAATGCCGATCTGGATCGTGCGGGTGGGATCGAGCGCGCCGTCCAGCACCGCGTTGCGGAACGGTCCGCCATGGTGGAACTTGGTCATGTCGAACAGCCCGCTTGTGTCGCAATGGGCATCGATATGGATCATGCCCACCGGCGCTTGTCTGCCGACCGCCTTCAGGATCGGATGGCTGATCGAATGGTCGCCGCCGACCGATAGCGGCAGCACACCGGCATCGACGATCTGGTTGGTGCGCTTTTCGATGTCCTCATGGCTGATCTCCAGCCGGTAGCGGCTGCGGAACGGCGTATCGCCGATATCGGCGACGCGCAGCTCATGCGTCGGTGCGCATTCCAGCACATGATTGTAGGGGCCGATGCGCTCGATGGCGCGCAGCGCCCGAGGCCCGAAGCGAGAGCCAGGACGGTTGGTGACGCCGAGGTCCATCGGCACGCCGATCATCGCCACCTGCAGGTCGCCGAAATCCGGGTTCTCGGCGGCAATTTCACGGAAGGGCGCGGCGAGGAAGGTCGGGATGCCGGAATAGGGGGCAAGGCGCGTGCCCGACTTGTTGAAGATCTTGTCGGCGACCTTGCGGAATTTCGGGTCGAACATCTCGCCACCATGGCTCTCGCCATATTTGCGGCGCAACGCTTCGAGCTTGCCGCGATCGTAACCCATGTCCGGATACTCCTGTCTCTTGTCCGCCAGAGTGTCCGGTAGCGCATCTGAAAAATCAAATCCATTCGGCCTCGCCGCTGGCTGGACGATAGTTCTTTTTGTCGGGCCAGCTTGCAAAGCCGGGAGCGCGTTGGAAAATACGGTGCTAAGAGGCAGTTGGCTGAGCCAATTCCAGGAAAACCGCACGACGGTCTTCCATCTGGAATTGCTCGAATAAGGACTTGAAGCATGGCGCCCGCGTTTGAGTGCGTCATGCTTCATGGGTGAGGAAGCATGGCAAAGACCGATATAGCGCGGCGCGTCTACAACCACACCTGGAAGCTGGACCCGATCGTCCGCAGCCTGCTGGACACCGACTTCTACAAACTTCTGATGCTGCAGATGATCTGGGGCATGTATCCCAAGGTCGACGCCACCTTCACCTTGATCAACCGCACAACCTCGGTGCGCCTGGCGGATGAGATCGATGAAAGAGAATTGCGCGAGCAGCTCGACCATGCCCGCACCTTGCGTTTCTCCAAGAAGGAGATGATCTGGCTGGGCGGCAACACCTTCTACGGCCGCAAGCAGATCTTCGAGCCGGAATTCCTGGCATGGCTCGAAGATTTCCGCTTGCCCGAATACGAGCTGTCCAGGCGGGACGGCCAGTACGTGCTCTCCTTCCCCGGCCCCTGGATGTACACGACGCTCTGGGAAATCCCGGCCTTGGCCATCATCAACGAGTTGCGCTCCCGCGCGGCGATGCGTTCCTACGGGCCGTTCGCGCTCGATGTGCTCTATGCCCGCGCCAAGGCCAAGATGTGGGCCAAGACGGAGCGGCTGAAGGCGCTGCCCGGCATTCGTATTTCCGACTTCGGCACAAGACGCCGTCACTCTTTCCTCTGGCAGCGCTGGTGCGTCGAGGCGCTGAAGGAAGGCATCGGCGACGCCTTCACCGGCACCTCCAACGTGCTTCTGGCCATGGACAACGACCTCGAGGCTTTGGGCACCAATGCGCATGAACTGCCGATGGTGTTCGCGGCCCTTGCCAATTCCGAGGCAGAGTTGCGGCAGTCGCCCTACAAGGTGCTGCAGGACTGGCAGCGCTATTACGGCGGCAATCTCCTGATCGTGCTGCCCGACGCCTTCGGCACGGAATCCTTCCTGCGCGACGCGCCGGACTGGGTCGCCGACTGGACCGGCTTCCGCCCCGACAGCGCGCCTCCGATCGAGGGCGGCGAGAGGATCATCGACTGGTGGCGCAAGAAGGGCAAGGACCCCAAGCAGAAGCTGCTGATCTTCTCCGACGGCCTCGAGGTCGAGACCATCGAGGAGACCTACAGGCACTTCCGCGGCAAGGTGCGCATGTCCTTCGGCTGGGGCACCAACCTCACCAATGATTTCGAAGGCTGCGCCCCGACGGAGACCGACAGCCTCGACGCGATCTCGCTGGTCTGCAAGGTGACAGAGGCCAATGGGCGGCCGGCGGTGAAGCTGTCGGACAACCCCGCCAAGGCGACGGGGGATGAGAAGGAGATCAAACGGTATCTCAGGATCTTTGGCGAGAAGGGAAGGGTGGAGCATCTGGTGAAGGTGTAGAGGAATCTGACTCACCCGAGCTAGCCATAGATGGAATTCGGATAAGTTGAGTTCCCGCCCACCCCCCTCTGTCCTGCCGGACATCTCCCCCGCAAGGGGGGAGATTGGCAGCTTCGGGCACCTCGCCTCTTTCTGCGCCATCGAAAATTGGCGAAAGCCTTGGCGACATCTGATCTCTCCCCTTGCGGGGGAGATGTCCGGCAGGACAGAGGGGGATGGGAAGGATCGCGGCGCTGGCGTTGTTCTCGCATTAGCCACCAGCCTCGCCCTCCCCACCCCCGCCTTCGCCCATGCCTCCGACCGCGGCCACGTCCTGCTGCTCCCCACCGGCTACTACCTCGCCGGCGGCGCGCTGGCCGTGGCCGTCAGCTTCCTCGTCCTGGCGCTGCTGCCGGCCGCTGTCCTCGACCGTTTCTGGCGCGGGCGCCTGACACTGCGCGCCTTCGGCGACGCTCCGCGCACCCTCGTCAGCCTGATTTCCTTTGCCGGCTTCATACTTCTCATCGCCGCCGGCTTTCTCGGCAGCCGCGACCCGCTCTCCAACCCGCTGCCGCTGGTGATCTGGACGCTGCTCTGGGCCGGCTTCACCCTGCTGCAGGGCTTGCTCGGCGATCTCTGGTCATGGCTCAACCCGTGGTACGGGCCGTGGCGTGTCGCGTCTCGCGTCTTCGGCCTTTCTGCGGACGATGCAAACCGATCGCGCCTGCCCAACTGGCTCGGCTACTGGCCGGCCTTCGTCCTGTTCTTCGCCTTCGCCTGGTTCGAGCTGATCGATCCCGCGCCCGACGACCCGGCCCACCTCGCCTTTGCCGCCGGTCTCTACTGGCTGGCGAGCTTCATCGCCATGCTTGTGTTCGGCTACGATGCCTGGAGCAAGCGCGGCGAATTCCTGAGCGTCTTCTTCGCCATGGTCGCCCGCTTCGCGCCATTCGAACGTGTCGATGGCCGGCTCGGACTTTGCTGGCCCGGCGCCAAGCTGCTGGCGGTCGACCCCTTGCCTCTAAGCGGCACGGCTTTCCTGTTGCTGGCGCTGTCGTCGGTATCCTTCGACGGACTGTCGAAAACCTTCTTCTGGCTCGGCCTGTTCGGGGTCAACCCGCTGGAATTTCCCGGCCGCACCGCGCTGATCGGCATCGGCAGCTTCGGCCTTGCGCTCACCTTCGTCTTGCTGGCAGCAGTGTTCGCGCTGGCCGTCTTTCTCGGCCAACGTCTTGCCGGCGACGACCGCTCTTTCGGCGCCAATGCCGGCCTGCTGGTCTGGTCGATCGTGCCCATCGCGCTTGCCTATCACGTCGCGCATTACCTCACCGTGCTTCTGGTCGACGGTCAGTATGCGCTGGTCGCGCTCTCCGATCCGTTCGCGCTTGGCTGGAACCTGTTCGGCACCGCAAACATGATGGTCGAAGCAGGCGTCGTGGCCGGCGCTGAGTCGGCCTGGTGGCTATGGAACTTGCAGGCCGGCGTCATCATCGCCGGCCATGTGCTGGCGGTGCTTGTCGCGCACGGCCTTGCCTGGCGGCTCTGTAGGCAGCCATCGCGCGCAGCGCTCAGTCAATTGCCGCTCGCCTTGCTGATGATCGCCTACACGATCTTCGGCCTTTGGTTGCTTGCCACGCCGACCGCCGGATGACACAAGAGCGTGCCTCCGCTGCCGTCGGGTAAAGCTCGCTTGCCAGGTCAAAGCTTTGGTGATTTAGTTTGTACACATGCAATTTTCCAATCCCCAAAACGGGGATGGATTAGCCGCCTTATCGCTGGTCAAGACTGAAAAACAGGGGAACGGACATGGCTGACAAGAACGGATTCTTCGACCTCTCCAAAAAATCGCTTTCGCGCCGCACGGCGTTGAAAGGCATGGCCGCTGGCGCCGGCCTTGCGCTGGCGCCCGGTTTCGTGCGCTACAGCCAAGCGCAGAGCTCGGCACCGATCAAGATTGGTTTCCAGTCGCACCGCACCGGCATCGGCGCCGCTTATGGCCGCTGGTACGAGAAGACGAGTGCTGCCGCCGTCAAGGCGATCAACGACGCAGGCGGCATCAACGGCCGCAAGGTCGAGCTGGTGATCGAGGATGACGGCACCGACCCGGCGCGCGGCGCCGAGGTGGTCAACAAGTTCGCCAAGCAGCACAAGACCGACATCGTCTTCGGCACCTTGTTCTCGCATGTGGTGATCGGCTCCGCGCCCGCCGCCGGCGAGAACAAGATCCCCTATTTCGTGGTCAGCGAAGGCCACCACGTCGCCTCCACCAAGCTCAACCGCTACGTCTTCCAGCCCGGCATCACCGACGTGAAGAGCCAGATCCAGTCCATGGCGCCGTGGATCGCGGCGAACGCCGGCAAGAAGGTGACGCAGATCTTCCCCGACTTCGCCTTCGGCTACGATCATCGCGACTACCTGCCGCCGGCGCTGAAGGCGCAAGGCGCCAACGTCATCGCGCAGATCGCCATCCCGCCGACGGAGAGCTCCTTCACCAAATACTTCCCGCAGATCCCGGCCGAGACCGAGGTGATCTACCACGTCATGGTCGGCCCTGCGGTGCTCACCTTCGTCAAGGAGCTCGGCGAGTTCTACGGCTCGCAGCGGCCGCAGCTCTTCGGCTTCATGGATTCGCTAGAAGCCGTCGACATCAACAGCCCCGGCCTCGAGTTCCTCGACGGCAGCCATTTCTGGGAAGGCTCACCCCGCTACGCGCAGCCCGACGATTCCGCCGCGCAGAAAGCCTACCGCGCCGCCGTCGGCATCGACGACAACGGCGCCGCGGTCGGCGATCCCAAGGACATTTCCACCGCCTCGCACATGTTCGGCTGCTGGGAAACGCTCTATGTCGTCAAGAAGGCGATGGAAGATGCCGGCTACAAGGGACCCGAAGACCGCGCCAAGCTGGTCGAGGCTACCGAGGCGCTGAAGGAATTCGCAGAAGGGCCGGAGCATCCGCAGGGGCCGAAAACCTTCAACGGCAAGATCCACCAGTGTTTCGGCATCCAGAACATCTCCAAGGTCGAAGGCGGCAAGCTCAGGGTCGTCCACAAGACCAAGATCGAGGACGGCCTCTACGAGCCGGAAGGGGATTACACGACGCAGGCGCTGTGAGTTTAGCTGCTCCTGCAAAGGTGAACGCCAAGGCACCCCCCTCTGGCCTGCCGGCCATCCCCCCCGCAAGGGGGGAGATCAGCAGTTCGCGCGGCGGCGCCTATCTGGCCACGTTGGCGATTTGCGAAGCCTGCGATGACCTCCAATCTCCCCCCTTGTGGGGGAGATGCCCGGCAGGGCAGAGGCGGGTGCCTCGCGCATCCCTCGGTGCCTAGCCAATGCATTTCGGCCCCCATCTTCTCCTCGCCGCCCTCGAAGGCCTAGTCACCTCCGCCGTGCTGGCGCTGACGGCGCTCGGCCTGTCGCTGGTGTTCGGCGTCATGCGCATCGTCAATGTCGCCCATGGCGAGTTCTTCATGCTGGGCGCGGTGCTCGCCTGGGCGATCTCGACGGCGATTTCCGGCCATCCGGCCATCGGCTTTGCCACAGCACTTGTGATCGCGCCCCTGCTCGTCGGGCTGGTCGCGTTTCTCGCCGAGTGGCTGGTGCTGCGGCGGCTGAACTACAACCCCGAAAGCACCATCGTCGCCACCATCGGCATGCTCTACATCATCCAACAACTGGCGCTCACCTTTTACGGACCGGAGGCGCGCCCGGTTGAGCCGCCCTTCAGCTATCGCATCCTTCTGCCGTGGTTCGGCTATTCCGGCTACAAGCTGTCGGTGGTTGCCGCTTCCGCCATCCTGCTCGTGATCACCTGGCTGGTGCTGACGCGCACCAAGATCGGACTGATCATGCGCGCCACCCAATACGATCGCGAGACGGCGCAGGCCTTCGGCATCCCGGTCGAGCGCGTCTATGCCGGGGTCTTCGCCATAGGCGCCATGCTGGCCGCGATCGCCGCGGTTCTGATCGTGCCGATCAGCCAGGCGCATTATCTGATGGGACAGGACCCGCTGCTGCTCTCCTTCATCGTGGTCATCATCGGCGGCCTCGGCTCGCTCCGCGGCACCGTGGTCGCGGCCGTCCTGATCGGCCTCTCCGACGGCATCATCTCGATGTTCTTCTCGCCGACGCTCGCCAAGATCATCGCCACGCTGGTTGTCGCCATGGTGCTGGTGTTCCGGCCGCAGGGCCTGTTCGGAACCGCGCCGCGATGAGGGATGCTTCGCCCGCAAAGACTTATGCCCTGCACATCGTGGTCATCGCGCTTCTGTTCGCGTTGAACTTCGTTCTGCCGGATTATCACCAGGGCCTGTTTGCCCGCATCATGGCGCTTGCGGTCTTCGCCATGGGCTACAATCTGCTGTTCGGCTATGTCGGCCTGCTCAGCCTCGGTCACGCCATGTTCTTCTCGGCCGGCCTCTATGGCGCGGGCTTGACCGTCTACCACCTCGGCTGGGGCGTGCCGGAAGCTTTCCTGGCCGGCGTCGTTTCCGGCGCGCTGCTCGCTCTCGCCATCGGCCTGCTGGCGCTCCGCACCTCGGGCGTGGCGTTCATGATCGTCACCATGATGTTCGCCCAGGTCTTCTATCTGCTCATCCTCTATTTCGCCGCCTGGACCGGCGGCGACCAGGGCCTTGTCATCCAGCAGGCATCGAGGGCGATCGCGATCGGCGGCGTCTCGCTCGACCTGACCAACCCGACGGTGCGCTACATGGGCGCGCTGGCGCTGTTCTCGGTCGTGCTGCTTATCACTTTGGCCATCGTCCGCTCCCGCTTTGGCCGCGTGCTGGTCGCCATTCGCGAGAACGAGGAACGGACAAAGATGCTTGGCTATGACACCGTGGCGAGCAAGCTCATCGCTGTCATCACCTCCGGCGCCATCTGCGCGGCATCCGGCGCCGCCTATGCGCTGCTGTTCGGCTATGTCGGATCGAATTTCGCATCGATCCAATATTCGATCCTGCCGCTGCTCTGGGTGCTGCTGGGGGGCGCTGCGACCACGCTCGGACCGCTCATCGGCACCCTGTTCATGTATTATGTCACCGACATCACCAGCGGCTTCACCTCGGCCTATCTCCTGATCGTCGGCGTGGCGCTCATCCTGCTCGTCCTGTTTGCACCGAAAGGTATTATGGGCAGCATCCGCGAGCGCTGGTTGGGATGGCTGCCATGACGCCGCTGCTCACCACCAAGGGCCTTTCGCGCCAGTTCGGCGGCCTGCGCGCCGTCGACGGCGTCGACTTCGCGCTGATGCCGGGCGAGATCCGCGCCGTGATCGGCCCCAACGGCGCCGGTAAGACGACTTTCGTCAGTCTGCTCAGCGGCCGCATCCGGCCATCGTCGGGTGTCGTTGTCTTCAACGGGGTCGACATCACGGGCATGCCGGCCTACCAAAGGGTCAGGCTCGGCGTCGCCTACACGTTCCAGATCACCAGCGTCTTCGCCAACCTCACGGTCTTCGACAATGTCGCGCTGCCGGTGCAGCGCACGCTGACGGACGGCCGCACCAAGGGACAGGTCAGGACCGGCGTCATGGCGGCGCTGGAGCGCACCGGGCTTGCCGACCGCGCCGCCACGCTGGCCGCGCATCTTTCCTACGGCCATCAGCGCCTGCTCGAAGTGGCGATGGGCCTGGCGCTGAAGCCGCGCCTGCTGATCCTAGATGAGCCCACACAGGGGCTGGCCGATAGCGAGATCGACAATTTCATCACGCTGGTGCGCGGGATCGCCAAGGACGCGACGGTTCTTCTGATCGAGCACAATATGCCGGTCGTCATGGGACTCGCCGATCGCATCACCGTTTTCAATTCGGGAAAGATCCTCGCCGAGGGCACGCCGGGTGAGATCCGCGCCAATACCGAGGTGCAGGATGCCTATCTCGGGGCGACCCATGGCTGACGCCATTAGAACCGATGACGAATTGCTCACCATTGCCGGCCTCGACTGCTTCTATGGCGAGGTCCAGGTGCTGTATGGCCTCGACCTCGTCCTCAACAAGGGCGAGGTGCTGTGCCTGTTCGGCCGCAACGGCGCCGGCAAGACGACGACGCTGAAGGCGATCATGGGGCTGGTGCCTGCGGCGGCCGGCTCGATCAGGCTTGACAGCAAGGAACTGACCGGGCTCGCCGCGCATGATGTACCCAAGGCCGGCATCGCCTATGTGCCGCAGGGCAGGCGCCTGTTTGCCGAGATGACGGTGGCGGAGAACATCGAGATCGGCCTGATGGCGTGCCGCAAGGGCAGGCAGACGCGCGAGAATGTGCTCGATCTCTTCCCGCTGCTGCGCGAGCGGCTGAAGCAGCGATCCGGCACGCTCTCCGGTGGCGAGCAGCAGATGCTGGCCATGGCCCGCGCGCTCTGCCTCGAACCGCAGGTGCTGTTGCTGGACGAGCCGACCGAGGGCCTGATGCCGTCGATGATCGCCAGGATCCGCGAGACGGTGGCGAAGCTGCGCGAGCTTGGCGTCTCGACCATTCTGGTCGAGCAGCGCGTTGACGCCGTGCTGTCGGTCGCCGACCGCGTCTCGTTCATCGAGAACGGCCGCAACCGCGAGACGATCGATGTCGAGGCATTGCGCGCCGACCCATCCGCGGTGCGGCGCTATGTGGGGGTAGGCTGAGGATTACCCCTTTGTTGGGAGGGTCGCAGCGAAGCAGCGGGGAGGGGCGGCGCCGACCCCCACCCGGACCTTCGGTCCGACCTCCCCACAAGGGGAGGTAACGCTCTGCACCGCTTCAGCTAAAAAACAAAAAGCCGGCAATCAAAAAGGCCGGGATCAGCACCAGGCCCGACCACGCCATGTAACCGAAGAAGCCCGGCATCTTGAAGCCACGATGCCTGGCAATGGCGAAGACCATGAAGTTCGGCGCGTTGCCGATATAGGTGTTGGCGCCCATGAAAACCGCCCCGGCCGAGATCGCCGCAAGCGTCGAGGCGGCCTCCGTCATGAGATGCCGCGCATCACCACCGGCGAGCTCGAAGAACACCAGATATGTCGGCGCATTGTCGAGGAAGGAAGACAGCGCCCCGGTCAGCCAGAAATAGGCGAGATCGTTGGGCTGGCCGTCGGCGGATGTGACCAGTGCCACCAGCGGCGCCAGCGCGCCGTCATGGCCGGCTCGCAGGATGGCGATGACAGGCACGATGCAGATGAAGATGCCGGCAAACAAATTCGCCACCTCGGCGATCGGCCCCCAGGTGAAGCCGTTCGCTTGCCTGTGGCTCTTGTACGAGACTTTCAGCGACAAGAAGGCCAGCGCCAGGATGAAGGCGTCGCGCACAAGGTTCTGCAGCTCGAGTCCGACACCCAGCACGGAAACCCCGATTCCCGGCCTCCAACTCGCCGAAAGCAGGATCGCGCCGATCACGCCGGCGAGCAGCGGCAGGTTGGCCAGCCCGCGCAGGCGCACCTTTGTGTCGGGTGTCGGATCCTTGATCTTGGGCATGCCAGCCTCCCGGCGGTGCAGGATGATGTCGATCGCGAGAAAGACAGCCAACACCAGGCCGCCGACGAAGAGCGTGTCGGGCAGGATGTGCACCGTCGTCCAGAAGAAATCGACGCCGCGCAGGAAGCCGACGAACAGAGGCGGGTCGCCGAGCGGCGTCAGCGAGCCGCCGATGTTGGAGACCAGGAAGATGAAGAAGATGACCACATGCGCGTTGAACGGCCGGTTGTCGTTGGCGCGCAGCATCGGCCGGATCAGGATCATTGAGGCGCCGGTCGTGCCGATGATCGAGGCAAGCAGGGCGCCGATCGAAAGCAGGCCGGCATTGACGAGGGGGGTACCATGGATGTTGCCGGCAAGCAGGATGCCGCCCGAGATTGTGTAGAGCGCGAACAGCAGGATGATGAAGGACATGTATTCGGTCAGCAGCGTGTGCAGCACCGCTTCGCCTGCCGTCGGAATGCCGAAGGCGACTGCCAGCGGGACGACCGCCAGCGCCGCCCAGCCGGCGGCGATCTTGCCGTAATGATGTTCCCAAACGTGATGAAAGAGCAGCGGTCCGGTCGCGATCGACAGCAGCAGGCCGGCAAAGGGCAGTCCCCACCAGAGCGACATCGCGGCGCCGGGCAGTTCGTGAATTTCGGCAGCAAAGGCCGATACCGGACAACCAAGAACGAGTGCGGCAGCCATGCCTGCCGCCAGCACTTTCGCGAATGTCGTGAAGCCCCCTCGCTGCCTCACCGGGGCGTCAATCCGCCGAGTGATCTTCGAGCGTCACGCCGGCTTCGCGCATGCGCTTCAGCATGGCCTCGACCGAGCCGGCGAGGTCGATGCCGCGGCAGGCGTCGAGCCGCACGGTCGTTTTGAAACCATGCTTCACCGCGTCGAGCGCCGAGAAGGCCACACAGAAATCGGTGGCCAGCCCAACCAGCGTGATCGTGTCGATGTCGCGTTCCTTGAGGTAGCCGCCAAGGCCGGTCTGCGTCGTGTGGTCGTTCTCGAAGAACGCCGAATAGGAGTCGATCGCTGTGCGAAACCCTTTGCGGATCACCAGTTCGGCCTTGGTCCATGCCAACCCGGAATGGAAATCGGAACCGAGGCTGCCCTGGATGCAATGGTCCGGCCACAAGGTCTGCGACCCATAGGGCATCTCGATGGTTTCGAAGGGCAGTTTGCCCGGATGGCTGGAGGCGAAGCTCGAATGGCCGGCCGGGTGCCAGTCCTGCGTCAGGATCACATGATCTGTCCGCCGGATCAGGTCGTTGACCAAAGGCACGATCTCGTCGCCGCCGGCAACTGCCAGCGCGCCGCCTGGACAAAAATCGTTCTGCAGGTCGATGACGATGAGCGCTTCGTCGGCCATGCGGCTTCCCTCTCGTTTGGGCCCCTTCGTTTCGGCTTGGGGCTCCAGTCCAAAAGCCGCTGACGCGACCGGACACGGAACCTTGACCAGATGGCCGGCGGCGTCAACCTCCAAGGCCACAGCAATGCGTTCAGGCCGGCACGCCGCCCCAGCGGCACGAAGTCTTGCTTTGACAATTCCAGTCCGCCTGATATCATTTGCATACGAATGAATTTGAACGGTGTGAAACCGGCAGAAAGCCCGAAGCCAAGTGCTTTGGGAGGGCCAAGTGGGAATGGTCCGTTTCTGGGAAGGTTCTGGAAGGCAGAGCGTGATCCGTTACGCGAAACCCACCACGGTCGACGAGGCGCTCGCTCTGCTTGGCGAGGATCGCTGGCGCATTCTCGCCGGCGGCACCGATTTCTACCCCGCCCAGGGCGCGAAACCTTTTCGCGACAGCATCCTCGACATCAACGGTCTCGCCGAACTGCGCGGCATCGCCGAGACCGACGAGAATTGGCGGATCGGCGCCCGCACCACCTGGACCGATATTGTCCGTCACAAGCTGCCGCCTGCCTTCGACGCGCTGAAGGCCGCCGCACGCGAGGTCGGCTCGGTCCAGATCCAGAATGTCGCCTCGGTCGCCGGCAATCTCTGCAACGCCTCGCCGGCCGCCGACGGCGTTCCGGCGCTGCTGACGCTCGATGCCGATGTCGAGTTGCGCTCGGCTGCGGCCATCCGCCATCTGCCGCTCGGCGCGTTCATCCTCGGCAATCGCCGCACGGCGCTGCAGCCGGGCGAGATGGTCACCGCCATCCGCGTCCCGAAGCGTTCGGCCGTCGGCACCTCGGCCTTCGTCAAGCTCGGCGCTCGTCGTTATCTCGTCATCTCGATCGCCATGGCGGCGGCGCGGCTCGTGGTCGAGGAAGGCGTGATTGCCGATATGGCGATCGCGGTCGGCTCCTGCTCGGCGGTCGCGCGCCGCCTGGTCGGCGTCGAGGCGGCGTTGTGCGGGCATCGGATCGATGAGGCGCTTGCCGACGCGGTGCTGTCCGCGCCCATGGATGAACTGTCGCCGATCGCCGATGTGCGCGGCAGCGCCGAGTATCGGGAGCAAGCGGCGCGCGAGATCGTCGTCCGGGCCGTGCGCCACGCAGTCGGGCTCGATAGAGGCAAGGTGGCCGCATGACCATGGTCCGACCAGGCATGGCCCAGTCCGGTATGGATCGCGCCGACATTGCCTTCGATCTGAATGGAGCGGCTGTCAGCGTCTCGGTTCCGCCGGTGCGGCGCCTGTCGCAAGTGCTGCGCGACGAGTTGCGGCTCACCGGAACCAAGGTCGGCTGCGATGCCGGGGATTGCGGCGCCTGTACCGTGCTGGTCGACGGCAATCCCGTCTGCGCCTGCCTTGTGCCGGCGGCATCTGTGACCGGGGCTTCCGTCACCACAGTCGAAGGCCTTGCCGATGGCAGGCTCTCCGCCCTGCAGGCCTCCTTCCTCGAACATGGCGCCGCGCAATGCGGCATCTGCACGCCCGGCCTGCTGGTCGCGGCCACCGCGCTTTTGGAGCGCAACCCGACACCCAGCGAAGCCGACACACAGGACGCGCTGGGGGGCGTGCTCTGCCGCTGCACCGGCTACCGGAAGATCGTCGCAGCGGTGATGCAGGCCTCGCGGCATATGAACGGCATCGATCTTCGCCTGCCGGACGTGGGGCACGCGGTCGGTGCTTCGCCGATCCGCCTCGACGGCGTGCCGAAAGTCACCGGCGGCGAGAAGTTCGGTGGCGACTCCTTTCCGGCCGATGCGTTGTCTGTGCTGGTGGTCCGTTCGCCGCATTATCATGCCGGCTTCAGCTTCGGCGATCTCGATGCCTGGACCAAAGCGCATCCCGGTATCGCCGGAATCTTCATCGCCGCCGATATTCCCGGCAAGAACTGCTTCGGCGTCATCGGTCCTTTCGCCGATCAGCCGGCGCTCGCCGAAGGGTTTGTCCGCCTGCGCGGCGAGGCTGTGGCGCTGGTGGCGGGAGACCGCGAGGCGATCCTCGATCTCGACCTGACGGATTTTCCGGTCACCTGGACCGAACTGCCGCATTTGCTTCAGCCGCGCGAGGCGAAAGCCGAAGGGGCGACGCTGATCCACCAGCACCGCCCGGCAAACCTGCTGACCTCCGGCTATGTCGAACGCGGCGATCCTGAAGTAGCGCTCGCGGGCGCTGCTGCTACTGTCTCCGGCTCAATCGAGACTTCCTTCGTCGAGCACGCCTATATCGAGCCGGAAGCCGGCTACGCTTATATGGATGGCGACACGCTGGTCGTCGTCGCCTGTACCCAGGCGCCCTATATGGACCGCGACGACACGGCCAAGGTGCTTGGCCTGCCCGTCGACAAGGTGCGCATCGTGCCGACCGCCACCGGCGGCGGCTTCGGGTCGAAGCTCGATGTCTCGCTGCAGCCGCTCATCGGCCTTGTGGCGATGAAGACCGGCCGGCCGGCGGCGCTCGCCTACACCCGTAATGAATCGATGATGTCGACCACCAAGCGCCATCCGGCCGAGATGAAGGCGACCATCGGCGCTGATGCCGAAGGCCGGATCACCGGCATGGTGTTTGAAGGCGATTTCAACACCGGGGCTTATGCAAGCTGGGGGCCGACCGTCGCGAACCGCGTGCCTGTGCATGCCTCCGGCCCTTATGCTACGCCGAACTACCGCGCCACCGGCTACGCCATCCACACCAATGGCCCGATCGCCGGCGCCTTCCGCGGCTTCGGCGTGCCGCAGGCCACCATCATGCAGGAAACGCTTTATGATGAGCTTGCCGCAAAACTCGGCATCGACCGGCTCGATTTCCGCCTGAAGAACTGCCTGCGCGACGGCTGCGAGACGGTCACCGGTCAGCGCCTGGAATCGGGTGTCGGCATCGGCGAATGCCTGGAGCGGCTTCAGCCGCATTGGGCGCGTGCGCTGGCCGAGGCGGAAGCGTTCAACGCCGCCAACGCAGCAAGCAAGCGCGGCGTTGGCGTCGCCTCCTGCTGGTATGGCTGCGGCAACACTTCACTGCCCAATCCTTCGACCATCAAGGTCGGCATCTCGGCTTCGGGCGAGGTGATCCTGCATCAGGGCGCGGTCGATATCGGCCAGGGCTCCAACACGGTGATCACCCAGATCTGCGCCGACGCGCTCGGCCTGCCGCTGGACACGTTCAAGCTGAAGGGCGCCGACACCGCCATCACGCCCGACGCCGGCAAAACATCCGCCTCGCGCCAGACTTTTGTAACGGGCAAGGCGGCGGAGAAGGCAGGTCGCTCATTGCGTGAGAAGATCCTGCGCTTCGCCAATGTTTCGGGCGAAGCGACGATCGCGCTCCACGGCGGCAGCCTCTCCATCCGTGAAGGCGACGCCGCGCGGCGCATTGAACTGGCGGCATTGAAGGCCGATGCCGACGGCCTGGTGTTCGTCGCGGAAGAGACCTACGACCCGCCGACGCTGCCGCTCGACGCCAAGGGCCAGGGCAAACCCTACGCGGTCTATGGCTATGGCGCGCAGATCGCCGAGCTCGAGGTCGACCTCAAGCTGGGCACCGTGAAGCTGATCAAGATCACCGCCGCGCATGATGTCGGCAAGGCGATCAACCCGGTGCTGGCCGAAGGCCAGATCGAGGGCGGCATCGCGCAGGGCATCGGCATGGCGCTGATGGAGGAATACATCCCCGGCCGCACCGAGAACCTGCACGATTACCTCATACCCACTATCGGCGACGTGCCGCCGGTCGAGCACATACTCGTCGAGGTTCCGGATCCGGAAGGACCATTCGGCGCCAAGGGCCTTGGCGAGCATGTGCTGATCCCCACCGCGCCGGCGATCCTCAACGCCATCCGCCATGCCACCGGCGTCCTGGTCACCAAGGTGCCGGCGACGCCGAGCCGCATCCTGGCGGCGATCCGCGAGAAGGAGGCGCGCCGATGAGCGAGCTTGCCGAACGTTTCGAAACCCATGATCCCGGCGAAAAGCAGGTGGCGGAGAAGATCCGCTGCGATGCCTGTCCGGTCATGTGCTACATCGCTGACGGGCGCACCGGCGCCTGCGACCGCTACGGCAATATCGGCGGCCGAATCGTGCGCATGGACCCGCTGACTATTCTCGACCATGCGGCCGAGACCGCCGGCGCGGTCGTGCCTTTCGTCGCCGAGGGCGAAGCGTGGAGCGGCGAGCTGGTCAACACCGGCCGCCGCTTCGTGACTGCCATCGGCGCCGGCACCACCTATCCCGACTACAAGCCGGCGCCCTTCATCGTCAGCCAGGAGGTCGAGGGCGTCGACCTCGTCACCGTCGTCACCGAAGGCATCTTCTCCTATTGCGGCGTCAAGGTGAAGATCGACACCGACCGCCACATCGGCGACGAGACGGCGATCGTGCGCTCGGAAGGCGAGGCGATCGGCCATGTGACAACCGGCGAATATGGTTCGCAGATGCTGTCGCTTGGCGGCGTCCATCACCTGACCGGAGGCTCCAAGGCTGAGGGGCGCGCGACTTGCGACGCGCTGCTCAATCTGTGTAACCGCAAGCCGGTCGAGCTCACCATCGATGGCGGCGCGACGGTCGTCGTCGAAGCCGGCAAACCGCCGGTCATCGACGGGAAGGTCGAGCACCGCATGCGTGTCGGCTGCGGCTCGGCCACCATCGGCATGTTCGCCACGCAATGGCGCGGGCTGGTCGACGAGGTGGTGGTGGTCGACGACCACATCACCGGCGTCGTCTCCGAGCATCAGGCCGGCAAGGTGCTGGGCTGGGAGGATACCGGTATAAAGATCATCGGCCGTCGCTCGACGCCCGGCCGCTACTTCAAGGTGTCGGAGCCCGGCCTCGGCTGGGGAGGCACCACGATCTCCGACCCGCTGTCGATCCTCGGCGACTGGAACGCCAAGAAGGGCGCGCGTCCCGGCCTGTCGCTGCTGATGGTGTCGACCACCGGCGAGCAGTTCGCCTATTACGAGCTGGACGACGAGTTGAAGCCGGTCCAGAAGCCATTTCCCGAGCGGCTGCAAAAGTCGGTCGGCCTGATCGAGGACAATTGCGAGCCGGCGCTCTGCACGGTTCTCTTCGTCGGCGGCGCCGGCGGCTCGCTGCGCGCCGGCGTCACCGAAAACCCCGTCAACCTCACGCGCTCGGTTCAGGGCCTGAAGACTTACGTCACCGTCGGCGGCGCCCCGGTCTATGTCTGGCCGGGCGGCGGGATCACGCTGATGGTCGACGTCACCCGCGTGCCGGAAGGTGCCTTCGGCTACGTGCCGACTCCAGCGCTCGTGGCGCCGATCGAATTCACCATGCGCCGCGACGACTATGTCCGGCTCGGCGGCTATGAGAATGAGATACGCAGCGTAGAGGATATCCTCGCCAAGGGCGGCGAGTATCTCAACCCGCGCCGCGGCACCGGCGCGCCGGTCGACAACCCCTGGCCGCTGCTGGCGCAGCTGCGGCGCGCGGCCGCGAACGGTGTCGGGTGATGAACGGCCCGCAGGCGCATTGGCTTGCCGACGGCCGGCGGCTCCATCTCAATCACGGGCCGATCGATCTGATCGTCGAGACCTTTGGCGAGCCCGATGAATGCCGCGCCGCTTACGAGCAGGCGGTCACCCGTTTTCAGACGATCCTGATCGAGGTGGTCGAGGAACTGCCCGAATTGCGCTTGCCCGCCTTCTTCCTGGCGCCGCGCGATTTTGCCGGCCCAACGGCGCGCCGCATGGAAGCGGCCGTCATGCCATTGGCGGAATGCTTCATCACGCCGATGGCCGCCGTTGCCGGTTCGGTAGCCGACGAAATTCTCGATGCTCTGCTTTCCGGTCGCCGGCTCGAACGGGCCTACGTCAACAATGGAGGCGACTGCGCTCTGCATCTTGGCGTTGGCCAGTCGATGACGGTGGCGATCGCTGGCACCGGGAATGGCATGGCCGATCGCGTCACCGTTTGCGCCGAGGATGGCGTGCGCGGCGTCGCCACCAGCGGCTGGCGTGGCCGGTCGTTTTCCTTAGGGATAGCCGATGCCGTCACCGTTCTTGCGCGCACCGGCGCGGAAGCCGACGCGGCGGCGACGCTGATTGCCAACGCCGTCGACCTGCCTGGACATCCGGCCATCGCACGAGCTTCGGCGCGCGATCTGGCGCCTGACAGCGATCTCGGCGATCGCCTGGTGACGCAGAGCGTCGGTGCGCTCGCGCCAGGCGATATTGCCCAGGCGCTAGACAAGGGCCTCGCCGTCGCCGAAGATTTTCGCCGGCGCGGCCTGATCGTCGCCTCGGCGTTGTTTCTGGCGGGCGAAGCCCGCGTCAGCGGCGCGATAGCGCTCGCCGCGCCCAACAAGCATGAAAGGGAGGAATTTGCCCATGCCTGAGTTTCCGATCCGCAAGGTCGCGGTGCTGACCGAGGAGATTTTCCACGATGGCGGCCCCATGGCCAAGCAACCGCGCCTGCGTGCCGCAGCTCTTGCCGTGGTCAAGAACCCGTTCGCGGGTCGTTACGTAGAGGATTTGCAGGGTGCGATGGAAGATCTGAAGCCGCTGGGTCTCCTGCTCTCCGACAGGCTGATCGCGGCGCTCGGCGGCGATGTGAAAAAGATCGACGGCTACGGCAAGGGCGCCATCGTTGGCACCGCCGGCGAGTTGGAGCACGGCGCGCTCTGGCATGTGCCGGGCGGCTACGCCATGCGCGAGCGGCTCGGCGATGCTAAGGCCATCGTGCCGTCGGCCAAGAAGGTCGGCGCTTTCGGCTCAAGGCTCGACGTGCCGCTCGGCCACATCAACGCCGCCTATGTGCGCAGCCATTTCGACGCCATGGAGGTCGGCATCAGCGACGGCCCGCGCCCCGACGAGGTCCTGTTCTGCCTCGCCATGACCTGCGGTCCGCGCGTCCACAACCGCATGGGCGGGCTGGCGGCGGAAGACATCAAGGCATGGGATGGCCTCAGATGAGCGGCGAGGACAATCTGCTGCGCCTGGTCGAGGCCGAAGACGGCGACGAGAACAACTACCATCTGCAGGATCAGGTCGGCTTCATCCTGCGCAAGGCGCATCAGCGCCATGTCTCGATCTTCGCTTCGCAAATCGGCGACCTGACGCCGCCGCAGTTCGCCGCTTTGGCCAAGCTCTACGACATCGGCGAAACCTCGCAGAATCAGCTCGGAACGCTGATCGCGATGGACGCCGCCACCGTGAAAGGCGTCATCGACCGGCTGAAGGCGCGTGGCCTGGTCGAGGTCTCCAAGCACGAAGTCGACAAGAGGAGGCTGCTGGTCAATCTGACGTCGGAAGGCCGCGAGGCGATCGAGCGGCTGATCCCTCTGGCGCGAGCCATCACCGACGAAACGCTGGCGCCGCTCACCGCCAAGGAAGCCGCGACGTTGTTGCGGCTGCTGGCTAAGCTGGCTTAGAAGGATTGCTTTCGACAGAGTGATAGACGCTGGCGGGACAGCACCCCCCTCTGCCCGGCAGGGCAGAGGGGGGTTGGCGGGAGCTCGACCTAGGTATTTGGCCTATTCCCCACGTCGGTCCCCTACAAATCCACCCCAAACATCTCCTTGGCCTGCTCTGCCGTATAGTACCCAAGCCTGACATCCTCCGCGACCAACCGCGCGTCACGCTCGCGCGGATCGCAATAGCCGCCGCCGCCGGGCGTGCCGACGCGCACGCGATCACCGGCCTTGAGCGCGATGTCCTGCTCCTTGGACAGATGCGGCGGTACATGCGCTTCGCCGCCCCGGAACACGGTCACGCTGTTCGGCATGCCATCCTTGCCGCCGAGCGCGCCCTGCGGGCCGAAGCGGCCGTGATCCATCACGAAGGACGCGCGCGCCTCGCCGCGCAAGATCTCGACCTCGTAAGCAAGCCCGAAGCCGCCGCGATGTTTGCCGGCGCCCCCCGAGCCCTCGCGCAGCGCATAGTGGCGGTAGAGCACCGGAAAGGCCTGCTCCATGATCTCGACCGGTGGCGACTTCGAAATGCCGATGGTCGAGCAGCCATTGCTCAAGCCGTCATGGCCGGCATTGCCGCCATAACCGCCGCCGGAGATCTGGTACATGACATAGTCGCGGCCACGCGCCGGATCGTTGCCGCCGAGCGCGAAATTGCCGCTGGAGCCGGCGGGCGCCGCCGTCACCTTTTCGGGCAATGCCTGCACCATACCCGCGAACACGGCTTCCGCGATGCGCTGCGACACCTCCGCCGCGCAGCCCGACACCGGGCGCGGGTATTTGGCGTCGAGGAAAGTGCCCTCCGGCCGCTTGACGATCAGCGGTTCGAAGGCGCCGGCGCTGATTGGCACCTCCGGAAAAATATGGCGCATCGCGAGGTAGACGGACGACAAGGTCGTCGCCAGCACGCTGTTCATCGGCCCGGCGCAGGGTTTCGACGAGCCGGAGAAATCGAAGGTCAGCGTATCGCCCTTCTTCTCGACGGCGAGATTGATGGTCAGCGGCTCGTTCACCACCCCGTCGGAATCGACGAAGGCCTGCGAGCGATAGACACCGTCCGGTATGACGGCGATCGAGGCGCGCATCTGCTCGGCGGCACGGCGTCGCAGTTCCGCAATCGCCTCAATGACGGTTTCGTCACCGTAACGATCCAGGATTTCGTTGAGCCTGTCCCGGCCGATCAGCAGCGCCGCCGCCTGCGCGCGGATGTCGCCGATCCGCTGGTCGGCAACGCGGATGTTCGAGCAGATGATGGCGTAGATCTCGGGATCGAGCACGCCCTTCTTGAACAGTTTCACCGGCGGCAGCCGCAGCCCTTCCTGCTCGACTGCCGTGGCCGACGCCGAGAACCCGCCCGGCACCGAGCCGCCGATATCCGGCCAATGTCCGGTGTTGGACAGCCAGCAAAAGATCTTGCCGTCCCGATAGACCGGCATGACGAAGCGAACGTCCATCAGATGCGTGCCGCCGAGATAGGGGTCATTGACGATGTAGATGTCGCCTTGTTCCGGCGCGAGGCAGCGGCCATCGGCGATCATCTCGATCACCGTCCTGGTCGAATATTGCATGACACCGACAAAGACCGGCAGGCCCTGGCTGCCTTGCGCGATCAGGGACCCGTCGACCGCCGAATAGATGCCGTCCGAGCGGTCATTGGCTTCGGCGATGACCGGCGAGAAGGCGGCGCGGGAGAAGGTCAGGTCCATCTCGTCGCAGACCTGCTGCAAGGCGGCCTGCAATACCGAAAGGGTGATCGTGTCGAGCTTTGCCATCTCAAGCCTCGCCGATGTCGATGATGATGTTGCCGTCCGCGTCCGAGCGCGCCCGGTCGCCGGGTTCGAGCACCGTGGTGGCGTCCATCTGTTCCAGGATCGCCGGCCCTTCGATCACGGCGTCGAGCGGCAGCTTTTCGCGGGCATAGACTGGCGTGTCGTGCCAGGTGCCGTGATACCAGACCGGCCGGATCTCGCGCCGCGCCTCGTCAAGCGTCGCCGCGCGGCCCGCGGGGTCGATCAGCCGCGACAGGTCGATCTGCGGCCGCACGCCGGTGACCGAGGTGTTGAGGTTGACGAGGTTGGCGCGGATTTCCGGCAGCTCGACCTTGAAGCGAGCGAAATAGGCTTTTTCGAACAGAAGCTGCAGCGTTTCTCGTGAAACCGAAGAGGAGGGCAGCGGCACGTTGATGATATGCGTCTGGCCGACAAACTGCATGTCGGCGGAATGCGTGACGCGGATCGCGTCCGGCTTCACCGCTTCCTTGGCGATCAGCGCCTCGCCTTCGTTACGATGCCGTTCCAGCACCTCGCGAAGGGCAGCTTCGTCGAGTAGCTTGACGGGCTGATTGATTGTGTTGACGAAGTCGTGGCGCAGGTCCGCGACGACGCAGCCGAGCGCGTTGGTGATGCCCGGGCGCGCCGGCACCAACACTCTGGGTAGGCCGAGTTCGCGGGCAAGTGCCGTCGCGTGCAGCGGCCCGGCGCCGCCAAAGGCGAACAGCGCGAAATCGCGTGGGTCGTGGCCACGCGAGACCGAGACCATGCGGATCGCGCCGGCCATCTTCATGTTGCCGAGCCTGAGCACAGCGCCCGCCGCTTCGACGCCGGAGAGGCCGGTGCGCTTGCCGATCTTGTCCTCGAAAATGCCGGTGACGCGCTCGACGGTGACCGGGTTGTCAACCGCGAGCAGCTTTTTCGGCGCAAGGCGTCCGAGCACCAGATTGGCGTCGGTGATGGTCGGCTCCTCGCCGCCGCGCCCGTAGCAGATCGGGCCTGGATTGGCGCCGGCGCTTTCCGGGCCGATCTGGATCAGCCCGGCCGCATCGACGCGCGCTATCGAGCCGCCGCCGGCGCCGACCGTATGCACGGCCACCATTGGCACATGGATCGGCATCGCATATTCGATCTCGATCTCGTTGGAGACGGCCGGCTCGGCGTTGCGAATCAGCGCCACATCGGTCGAAGTGCCTCCCATGTCGTAGGTGACGAGGTTGCCGAAGCCGGCACGCTTGCCCGTATAGGCGGCAGCGATGACGCCGGAGGCCGGGCCGGACATCACCGTCTTTGCCGATTCCAACGTGACGAAGCGGGCCGAGATCATGCCGCCGTTGCCGTTCATGATCAGGAAGTCGCGCGCGTAGCCTTTCGCGCCAAGCTCCTTGCGCAGCCGCTCGACATAGCGCTCGAGGATCGGCTGCACCGAGGCGTTGACCGCCGCCGTCACGCCGCGTTCGAACTCGCGCGCTTCCGAAAGCAGCGCATGTCCGGTGGTGATGTGCCCGTTCGGCCAGAGCTCCGCCGCGATCTCGGCGGCGCGCCGCTCATGCGACGGGTTGGCATAGGAATGCAGGAAATGGATGACGAGGGATTCGCAGCCGGCGTCGAGCAGCTTCTTCACCGCATCGCGCATCTCGGTTTCGTCGAGGGGAATGCGCACCGTGCCCGAAGCCTCGACCCTTTCCGACACTTCGAGCCGTAGGTCCCGGGGGATGACGGGGACAAACGTGCCGGTCATGCCATAGGCCTGCGGCCTTGTGCGGCGCCCAAGCTCGATCACATCGCGAAAGCCGCGCGTGGTGATCATGCCGGTCCGCGCCAGGCGGCGTTCCAGCACGGCGTTGGTGGTGGTCGTCGTGCCGTGCACGATGAGGTCGATGCCGTCGATCGGAAAGCCTGTCGCGCCGAGCGCGGCGACCACGCCGAAGGCCTGGTTTTCCACCGTGGTCGGTGTCTTGGCGATATGGACCTTGCCACCCGCCTTGCCGTCGATCAGGAGCAGGTCGGTGAAGGTCCCGCCGACATCGATGCCTGCGACAACATTTCCCGCCGACGCCGAAAATTTCTCACCCATTGTCGAAACCCGAAATGCTAAAACTACGGACATGTCCTAGTTTGGAAAGGCGTTTTACGCCTCGATCTTGACCGCAAGATCGTTTGTATACTAATAACTTTCCAACACAAGGGCCTACTGTTGGCAGTGTGCGGTAAGCGCGTCGGAACCGACCGTTCGGAGGCGCAGGGAGCAATTTGGCGCCAGGGCCTCGCGTCTGGGCCGGAAAGTTGGGTTTGATGAACACGACATCCGCGTTGAACACCGCCGGCGCAAGGCCGCTGCAGTTCCCGATCCCGGCCAATGTCTACGCCGAGACTGTGGTGTCGGTGAAGCATTACACCGACCGGCTGTTCTCCTTCCGCATCACCCGCCCGCAGTCGCTGCGCTTCCGCTCCGGCGAGTTCGTCATGATCGGCCTGCCCAATGCCGAGAAGCCGATCTTCCGCGCTTATTCGGTCGCCAGCCCCGCCTGGGACGACGAGCTGGAATTCTTCTCGATCAAGGTGCCGGACGGCCCGCTGACCTCCGAGCTGCAGAAGATCCAGGTCGGCGACACCGTCATCATGCGCCAGAAGGCGACCGGCACGCTGGTGCTCGACGCGCTGACGCCCGCCAAGCGTGTGTTCATGATCTCGACCGGCACCGGCATCGCCCCCTTCGCCAGCCTGCTGCGCGATCCCGACACCTATGAGAAGTTCGACCAGGTGATCCTCACCCACACCTGCCGCGACATTGCCGAGCTCACTTACGGCCAGGAACTGGTGGCGGCGCTCGAAAGCGATCCTCTGATCGGCGAGCTGACCGCCGGCCGCGTCACGCTCTACAATTCGACGACCCGCGAGGAGTCGGCGCGCATGGGCCGCATCACCGCGCTGATCGGCTCGGGCAAGTTCTATTCCGACCTCGGGATCGAGAAGCTCAATCCCGAGACCGACCGCATCATGATCTGCGGCTCGATGCATATGCTTAAGGACGTCAAGGAACTCGCCGAAAGCCTCGGCTTCCAGGAAGGCTCCTTGAGCAATCCGGCAAGCTTCGTCGTCGAGCGCGCCTTCGTCGGCTGAGGCACGCCATTCCGTTTTGACCATGCGGTCAAAAATCGGCTGCTTTTGCTGCCTTTTTCCGCTATGAGCCTTTGAAAGACTCGTGAAGCATCGCTTCACGGGCTATCCTTCGGCGTAATCAGCTGAATGAAAGGGCAGGAGATGAGCACGATCCGCGAAGCAGGCGCTGGCGCTTCCAAGGTGATGCCGCTGCCGTCGCGCGCCGCCGCCAACACGCCGCTGCCGCTGGAACACGGCATTGCCCGCAATCCCGGCATGAAGCTCGATCTCGGCTTCCTGGAATCGGTACGCAGCGTCAACCGCTCAGCGCTGGAGCGCCGCGTCGCGACGCTGACCAAGCGGCGCTCGATCAAGGCCGACAATCAGGCCGCCTGGCTCCTGCGGGCCATCGCCTGCATGGATCTCACCACGCTGAATTCCAATGACACGGACGAGCGCGTGCGCCGGCTCTGCGCCAAGGCGATCAATCCGCTGCGCCGCGACATCGTCGAGGGTCTCGGCATATCAGGTGAAACCATCCGCCCGGCGGCAGTCTGCGTTTATCATCCCTTCGTCGCCACCGCGGTCGACGCGCTGCGCGGCACCGGCATCCATGTCGCCGCCGTCTCCACCGCCTTCCCGCACGGCCTTGCGCCGCTGTCGACGCGCCTGCAGGAGATCGAGGCTTCCGTAAAGGACGGCGCAAACGAGATCGACGTCGTGATCCCGCGCGGCCTAGTCTACGGCGCCAAATGGCGCGAGCTGTTCAACGAGATCGTCGCCATGCGCGCCGCTTGCGGCGATGCGCATCTGAAAGTCATCCTCGGCACCGGCGATCTCGCCACTTTGCGCAACGTGATGCTCGCCTCCATGGTAGCGATGATGGCGGGCGCCGATTTCATCAAGACCTCGACCGGCAAGGAGAGCGTCAACGCCACGCTCCCCGTCGGTCTCACCATGGTGCGCGCCATTCGCGCCTATTTCGAGGAAACTGGTTATCTCATCGGCTTCAAGCCGGCCGGCGGCATTTCCACCGCCAAGGTCGCGCTCGACTGGCTGGTGCTGATGAAGGAGGAGCTCGGCCGGCCGTGGCTGGAGCCAGACCTGTTCCGCTTCGGCGCCTCCAGCCTGCTCACCGACATCGAACGCCAGCTCGAGCATCATTTGACCGGCCATTACTCGGCCAACCATCGCCACGCGATGGCGTGAGGCGAGTGAAGGCCTTGAACGCCGAGTTCCTTCGCGCCCCCCTCTGTCCTGCCGGACATCTCCCCCACAAGGGGGGAGATCAGCTTCCGCCTTTGTCCGCTTCAGTCCTGCAACGCTGGCGATTGGCGAAATCGCCGACGGCGGCCAATCTCCCCACAAGTGGGGGAGATGTCCGGCAGGACAGAGGGGGGCGCCGTAGAGCACCTACTTGTCCTGAAATCTCCTCCCGAAGGAGCGCCCCATGAACATCCTCGAACGCTATCACGCTATGGAATACGGCCCGGCACCGGAAGCCCGCAATGAGGCCGATGCCTGGCTCGCCGGGCGCGATTTCTCCAAGGCTCTGTTCATCGACGGCGCCTGGAAAGCGGCGGCCGGCGGCAAGACCTTCGAGACCAGCGAGCCGTCCTCCGGCAAGCTGCTGGCCAGGATATCGGATGCCGGCGCCGCCGATATCGATGCCGCGGTCACGGCGGCCGCCAAGGCGCTGCCCAAATGGAGCGCCAGCCCAGGTTACGCCCGCGCAAAAATCCTCTACGCCATCGGCCGCGCCATGCAGCGCCATCAGCGCCTGTTTGCCGTGCTGGAATCGATCGACAATGGCAAGCCGATTCGCGAGAGCCGCGACATCGACGTGCCGCTGGCGATCCGCCATTTCATCCATCATGCCGGGTGGGCTCAGACGCTGGAGAAGGATTTTCCCGACCACAAGCCGGTCGGCGTCGTGGGCCAGGTCATCCCGTGGAACTTCCCGCTTCTGATGCTGGCCTGGAAGATCGCGCCGGCGCTGGCCGCCGGCTGCACCGTGGTGCTGAAGCCTGCCGAGTTCACGCCGCTCACCGCCATTCTGTTCGTAGAGATCTGCGAGCGGGCCGGCGTGCCGAAAGGCGTCGTCAACATCGTCCAGGGCGGGCCTGAGGCGGGCGCAGCCATCGTCAATCATCCCGGCGTGCAGAAGATCGCCTTCACCGGCTCTTCGGAAGTCGGCAAGATCATCCGCAAGGCGACGGCCGGGTCCGGGAAAAAACTGTCGCTGGAGCTTGGCGGCAAGTCGGCCTTTGTCGTTTTCGAGGATGCCGATCTCGACAGCGCCGTCGAGGGGCTGGTCGACGGCATCTGGTTCAACCAGGGCCAGGTCTGCTGCGCCGGCTCGCGCCTCCTTGTGCAGGAGGGCATCGCCGAGGCCTTCATCGCCAAGGTCAAGGTCAGGATGAGCCGGCTGCGCGTCGGCAACCCGCTCGACAAGAACACCGATATCGGCCCGCTGGTCGACCGAACCCAGCTCGACCGTGTCAAGGGCCTGATCGCCGAGGGCGCCAAGCAAGGCGCCGTCTGCTGGCAGCCCGACGCTACCTTGCCGTCCTCCGGCTACTATCACCTGCCGACGCTGGCGACGTCTGTTTCGCCGGCTAACATTCTCGCGCAGGAAGAGGTGTTCGGCCCGGTGCTGGCGACCATGACCTTCCGCAACATCGAGGAAGCGATCGAGCTTGCCAACAACACGCGCTACGGCCTTGCCGCTTCCGTGTGGAGCGAGAACGTCAATCTGGCGCTGCATGTCGCGCCGCAATTGAAGGCCGGCGTGGTGTGGGTCAACGGCACCAACATGTTCGACGCCGCTTGCGGCTTCGGCGGCTATCGCGAAAGCGGCTTCGGCCGTGAGGGCGGCCGCGAGGGCATGTTCGAATATCTGGCGGCGAAGCTGCACGCCGGGCCGGCCATCAAGCCGTCGGCCCCCGGTTCCGCCCTGCCGGTCGAGCAGGCCGACGGCACAGCCATCGACCGTACCGCAAAACTGTTCATCGGCGGCAAGCAGGCGCGGCCGGACGGCAACTATTCTCTGGCTGTCGCCACCGCCAAGGGCAAGTTTGCCGGTGAAGTCGGTCTCGGCAACCGCAAGGATATCCGCGATGCCGTGGCCGCAGCCCGCGCCTGCAAGGCCTGGCCGGACGCGACCGCCTATAACCGCAGCCAGGTTCTCTATTATTTCGCCGAGAACTTGTCCGGCCGCGCCGACGAGTTCGCCGCGCGCCTTGTTCAGCTGACGGGCGTTACGGCTAAGGCGGCGCGCGAGGAGGTCGACCAGTCGATCGAGCGGCTGTTCCTCTATGCTGGCCTCGCCGACAAGTTCGAGGGCCGTGTCCATCAGCCGCCGGCCCGTGTCGTGACATTGGCGCTGCATGAGCCCGTCGGCGTCGTCGGCATCGTCGCGCCGGACAACCAGCCGCTGCTCAACTTCATCTCGCTGGTCGCGCCGGCGCTCGCCATGGGCAACACGGTGGTCGCGGTTCCGTCGGAGCGGCATCCGCTTTTGGCTACCGACCTCTATCAGGTGATCGAATATTCCGACTTGCCTGCCGGCGCCATCAACATCGTCACCGGCCGCAGCGCCGAGCTTGCCGGCGTTCTGGCCAAGCATGACGATGTCGACGGACTCTGGCTGTTCGCCGATGCCGACACCTGCGCCAAGGCGGAGGCCGATTCCATCGGCAACCTCAAGCGCCTCTGGACCGGCAACGGCCGCACGCTCGACTGGGCGTCGAGCGAAGCGGCCGGGGAGCCCTTCCTGCGCCGCGCCATCGAGGTCAAGAACGTCTGGGTGCCCTACGGCGACTGAGGCATCCCGCCTGAGGCGCGCCGCGCGGAGTCATTTCGGCCGCTGTCGCGAAGGTGATGGCGTTCGGGCTTGACGCTCGTGCGCGTGTTCTTTAACGAGAAAAAACATCTTTATCTGTGAAGCGGCAGTCTGACCGCACGATGCCGGCTGTCTGGCACACGACGCCGGGGCCGGCCATCGTTAGAGGCGAAACGCTCCAGGCGGGCGAGGAGGAATACATGGCGGATCTGGCGGGTAAGGTGGTTGTCGTCACTGCGGCGGCGCAAGGCATCGGCCGGGCGAGCGCGCTGGCTTTCGCCAAGGCGGGCGCGAGCGTTCACGCCACCGATATCAACGAGCCGCTGCTGGCCGAACTGGGTAAGACGCCCGGCATCCAGACCCGCAAGCTCGATGTGCTGAACGACGCGGCCGTCGCCTCCGCCTTCGCCGAGATCGGCCGGGTCGACGTCCTGTTCAACTGCGCCGGTTTCGTCCATGGCGGCTCCATTCTGGAGATGAAGGACGAGGATCTCGACTTCGCGATCAACCTCAACGTCCGCTCGATGATCCGCACCATCCGCGCCGTGCTGCCAGGCATGCTGGAGCGCGGAGACGGCTCGATCATCAACATGGCCTCGCTGGCAAGCTCGCAGAAGGGCGTGCCGAACCGCTTCGTCTACGGGCTGACCAAGGCGGCCGCGGTCGGCCTGACCAAGGCGGTTGCCGCCGATTATGTCGCCAAGGGTATCCGCTGCAACGCCATCTGCCCGGGCACGGTCGAAAGCCCGTCGCTGCAGGACCGCATGCATGCGCAGGGTGACTATGAGGCTGCCCGCGCCGCTTTCATCGCCCGCCAGCCGATGGGCCGGCTGGGTACGCCTGAGGAGATCGCCGATCTCGCCGTTTATCTTGCCGGCGCCACCTACACGTCGGGTCAGGCCTACAACATCGACGGCGGCTGGTCGATCTGACGAAAGGCTCCGAAGTCGGCGGGTTGGTCGGATCGAAACGTCTGAAAATCTCGACGATTTGGTCGGCATCGCAGCGGGCTCGCTTGCCGCCGGTGTGGTCGGCGACTAGGGTCCGCTGGCTTTGACGGGAATTTATGAAAACGGCCGCTGGCCGCAAGGTGGAGAAAGTTGAGATGAAGTTGTTGCGCTATGGCGAAGCTGGCAGTGAAAAGCCCGGCCTGCTCGATGCGGATGAGAATATCCGCGACCTTTCCGCTCATGTCGCTGATATTGCCGGCACGGCGCTTCATCCGGCCTCGCTGGAGATGCTCTCCAAGCTCGATCCCAAGACGCTGCCGGTGGTCTCCGGCAAGCCGCGCCTGGGCGCCTGCGTCGCCGGCACCGGCAAGTTCATCTGCATCGGCCTCAACTATTCCGACCATGCCGCCGAGACCGGCGCCACCGTGCCGCCGGAACCGATCATCTTCATGAAGGCAAGCTCGGCCATCGTCGGGCCGGATGACGACGTTCTGATCCCGCGCGGCTCGGTCAAGACCGACTGGGAAGTCGAGCTTGGCGTGGTGATCGGCAAGACGGCGAAGTATGTCTCAGAGGATGACGCGCTGGATTATGTTGCCGGCTACTGCGTCTCGCACGATGTGTCCGAACGCGCCTTCCAGGCCGAACGCCAGGGTCAGTGGACCAAGGGCAAGTCCTGCGACACGTTCGGACCGATCGGCCCATGGCTGGTGACCAAGGACGAGGTCGCCGATCCGCAGAACCTGAAGATGTGGCTGACCGTCAACGGCAAGACCATGCAGAACGGCTCGACCAAGACCATGGTCTTTGGCGTGAAGTATCTGGTCTCTTACCTCAGCCAGTTCATGTCGCTGCATCCCGGCGACATCATCTCCACCGGCACCCCGCCCGGCGTCGGGCTGGGCATGAAGCCGCCGGTGTTCCTGAAGGCCGGCGACGTCGTCGAGCTCGGCATCGAAGGCATGGGTCAGCAGAAGCAGACGTTCAAGGCGGACGAGTAAGCGCCGACCTCCCCTGGCGGGAGAAGGGAAGGTCGCGCCAATCTACCTCAGCACCTTCCCATCCGCTCCAAACCGGTACGTCTTCGCCGCATCCGGGGTCACGTAGAGCGTTGCCCCCGGCTCGGCATTGTAGACGCCAAAAATGCGCACGGTGATCAGCCCGGCCTTCTCGCAGTCGAGATAGACGTTGGTGTCGGCGCCGAGATGCTCGGCATGTACCACCGTGCCTTTCCAGGCACCGGAATTGGCATCCACCGTCAGATGCTCCGGCCGCACCCCGACGGTCTTCGCCGTCTCGCCGAGCCGCGCGCCGTCGATGAAATTCATCTTCGGCGAGCCGATGAAGCCGGCGACGAATTCGTTGGCCGGCGCATTGTAGAGCTCCATCGGGCTGCCGATCTGCTCGATCCGGCCGGCGTTGAGCACCACGATCTTGTCGGCCAGCGTCATAGCCTCGACCTGGTCGTGGGTGACGTAGACCATCGTCGCCTTCAGCCGCCGGTGTAGTTGCGCGATCTCCAGGCGGGTGTTGACGCGCAGCGCCGCGTCCAGGTTCGACAGCGGTTCGTCAAAGAGAAAAAGCTTCGGCTCGCGCACCACGGCGCGGCCGATGGCAACGCGCTGTCGCTGGCCGCCCGACAGCTCCGCCGGCCGGCGTTCGAGATAGGGCTCGAGCGACAGCATGGCGGACGCGATCTTGATGCGGCGCTCGATCTCGGCCGTCGGTGTGCTGGCCTGCTTGAGGCCCAGCGCCATGTTGTTCTTCACCGTCAGATGCGGATAGAGCGCATAGGTCTGGAATACCATGGCTATTCCGCGTTTGGCCGGCGGCGTGACCGAAACGTCCGCGCCATCGATCAGCACACGGCCCGAGGTCGAATCCTCCAGCCCGGCGATCACGCGCAGCAGCGTCGATTTTCCGCAGCCGGACGGGCCGACGAAGACGACGAACTCGCCGTCATTGACCTGAAGGTCGATGCCCTTCAGCACCTCGACCGGCCCGAAAGCCTTCTTCACATTCTCGATCTTCAGCGAGCCCACGGCTTCTTCCTGTTCTAGAGTTTGACGACGTTGCCGCTGCGCACGCTCTCATCGGCTGCAAGGCAGACGGCGAGCGACTTCACGGCATCGTCCATGTGGCGGGTGAGGTCGATGTCTTCGCGGATGGCCTTGAGCAGGAAGGCCTGCTCCAGGTCGCACAGCTCCTGGTGGCCCGGCTCGCCCTCCATCGACAGCAGTTGGTCTTCCTTGGCGAAGCTGCCGTCCGGACCCGTCGCCGCGCTGTGCAGCCGGATGGTCGAGGTCTTGGTGTGGGTGTCGATATCGTCGGACTTCACACCTTCCTTCATGACGATCGACACGCAGCCCTTGGGCGACATCACGTCCTTCACGAAGAAAGCTGTCTCCGAGATCATCGGTCCCCAGCCGGCTTCGTACCAGCCGACCGAGCCGTCCTCGAACAGCACCTGCAGGTGCCCATAATTGTACATCGACGGCGCCACCTCGTCGCTGAGCCGCACGCCCATGCCGCGCACCTCTACGGGCTTCGCATCGGTGATCTGCAGCATCACGTCGAGATAATGCACGCCGCAGTCGACGATCGGCGAGGTCGTCTGCATCAGTTGCTTGTGCGTCTCCCAGGTGTGGCCGGAAGACTGCTGGTTGAGGTTCATGCGAAAGACATATGGGCCGCCGAGCTTGCGCGCCTCGGCGATCAGCCGGATCCAGGACGGATGGTGGCGCAGGATATAGCCGATCACCAGCTTCCTGCCGTTGGCCTTGGCGGCGTCGACGACGCGCTGCGCGTCGGCAACCGTCGTCGCCAGCGGCTTTTCGACGAAGACATGGCAGCCGGCCTCGAAGGCCCTGACCGCATAGTCGGCGTGGCTGTCGGAATAGGTGGCGATCGCAGCCACATCCGGCTTCTCGTCGCGCAACACGTCCTCGAACGAGCGCCGTATGCCGTAGCCGCCGAGCCCCTCCGGTAGCGGCACGTCGGAACGGTTGACGAGCGCGGCTATCTCGAAGCCCGGATTGGTGTGATACGCCAGCGCATGGCTGCGGCCCATATTGCCGAGCCCGGCGACGACGACGCGAAGGGGTTTTTGCGAACTCACTTGACGGCTCCCGAGGTGATGCCGCGGATCAGCTGCCGCGAGAAGATGACATAGAGGATCAGCACTGGCAGGATCGCCAGCGACAGCGCCGCCAGGATCGCGTTCCAGTTAGTGACGAACTGGCCGAGGAAGAGCTGCGCGCCGAGCGTCACCGTCTTGGTCTCTTCTGACGGCGCCAGGATCAGCGGGAACCACAGATCGTTCCAGATAGGGATCATGGTGAAGACGGCGACCGTCGCCATGGCCGGCCGCACCAGCGGCAGCACGAGCCGGAAGAAGATCGTGTATTCCGACAGCCCGTCTATGCGTCCCGCATTCTTCAAATCGTCGGACACCTGCTTCATGAATTCCGACAGGATGAAGATCGCCAGCGGCAGGCCTTGCGCGGTGTAGACCAGGATCAGCGCCGCGAGCGTGTTGACCAGCCCCGTCGCCACCATCAGTTGCAGGATGGCCACCGTGCCGAGGCGGATCGGGATCATGATGCCGAGCGCCAGGTAGAGCCCCATCAGCGTATTGCCGCGGAAGCGGTATTCCGACAGCGCGAAGGCGGCCATCGCGCCGAACAAAAGAACGAAGAACAGCGAGAGCACGGTGACGACGAGGCTGTTCTGGAAATAGTGGACGAAATCGCCCTGGCCGAACACGGTGGTGTAGCCGATCAGGTCGAAGGTCTTCGGCGTCGGCGGCGTCAGTGGCGCCCCGAAGATGCCTGCGCGCGACTTGAACGAATTCATCACCACCAGGACGACCGGGAACAGCGCGATCATCGTGTAGGTGATAAGGATGGCGTGCGCGCCGATGGTGCGGGAAAGCGAACGGGTAGCTGTGCTCATGGCGCGCCTCAGAACTGGTAGCGACGCAGGCGCGTCTGCACGAGGAACAGGTAGACGCAGACGCCGGCGAGGATGATCAGGAACATGATGGTGGCGATCGCCGCGCCCATATTGGGATCGCCGACCTGCAGCTGAAAGCCGAAGAAGGCGCGGTAGAGGAAAGTGCCGAGGATGTCGGTCGAATAGTTCGGCCCGGCGAGCGCGCCCTGCGCCGTGTATATCAGGTCGAAGGCGTTGAAATTGCCGACGAAGGTCAGGATCGAGATGATGCCGATCGAAGGCAGGATCAGCGGTAGCTTGATCTTCCAGAACTGCGCCATGCCGGTGACGCCGTCGCATTCGGCCGCCTCGATCACCTCGTCGGGGATCGACAGCAGCGCCGCGTAGATCAGCATCATCGGGATGCCGACGAACTGCCACACCGACACCAGGCTGAGCGCGGTCAGCGCATATTGCTCCTTGCCGAGCCATGGCGTGAAGAAGCTCTTCAAGCCGACGAAATCCATCAGATGCGGCGCCACGCCCCAGATCGGCGACAGGATCAGTTTCCAGGCGAAGCCGACGATGACGAAGGACAGGATCGTCGGCACGAAGATCGCTGTGCGGTAGAAGGCGGTGAACCGCAACCTGGGGCTGGAAAGCAGCGCCGCCAGAAGGATGCCGATCGGGTTCTGCACCAGCATGTGGATGATGAAGAACCAGACATTGTTCCTCAGCGCATTCCAGAAATTCACCGACCAGTTCGGGTCGCCGAACAGCGTGCGGAAATTACCGAGTCCGACAAAGACCTGGGACTGTTCGATGTTGCGGAACAGCGAGAGCTGCAGCGTGCCGAACAGCGGCAGGATCATGAAGGCGGTGTAGACCAGCACCGCCGGCGCCAGGAAGACGCCGACATGCCAGCGGATCGGTCTTTTCGCTCGCGTTTCTGCAGCCATGGTTTCGGTATCCATGAGTTCGGTTCCCCGCCGTCTCTGGGTTCCAGTTCGGTGATGCTAGCTGATGCCTCGATGCATGGCCTGGCTGTCCCCTCAGGGGAAGGACAAGGCCAGCGACAGATCGGCTCCGTCTTTCCCTCGGGATCGAGGGTAAGACCGGGAGGCTGCGCCGACAATCGCCATCTGGATGCGTCTGAATGCCGGCCGGGCACGCGCCCGGCCGGCATCGCTCTTCGATTCTCTTACTTCGCCGGCTTGTACCAGCTGTCGAGACCGTCCTGCAGCTTCTTGGCCGCGGCTTCCGGGGTGTCGGTACCGTTGATCACATTGGCCGATTCAACCCAGGTCTCGTTTTCGAGGTTCGGCGTGCCGCGCGACAGGATCTGGTAGGTCGAGCGGATCGTCGACTTGCATTTGCCGCGCCAGGAGACGAATTCCTGCGCCAGCGGGTCTTCCATCTTCACCGGCGTCGAGTTCAGGCTGAAGAAGCCCGGCAGCGCGTTGGCATAGATGGTGGCGAAGTCCGGCGAAGCCACCCATGAGAGGAACTTCTTGGCCTGTTCCGGATGCTTCGATGCCGCGTTCAGGCCCATGCCGATATCGGTATGGTCGGAGATGTAGCAGGTGTCGCCGGCCTTCTGCACCGGCGGCGGGAACGCGCCCATCTTGAACTGTGCCTGGGTGTTGAACAGGCCGATCTCCCACGAGCCGGCCGGGTAGATCGCGGCGCGGCCGAGCGTGAACAGGTTCTGGCTGTCCGGATAGGTCTGCGCCTCGAAGCCGTCGCCGAGATAGGGCTTCCACTTGGCCAGTTCCTTGTAGGGCTCGACCCACTGCGGATCGGTCAGCTTCTGCTCGCCCTTGATCAGCGCCTGGCGGCCTTCCTCGCCCTTCCAGTAGTTCGGGCCGATATTCTGGTAGCCCATGGTCGCGGCTTCCCAGAGGTCCTTCGTGCCCATCGCCATCGGAATGTAGGTGCCGTCGGCCTTGATCTTGTCGAGCACGGCGAAGAACTCGTCGCGCGTCGTCGGCACCTTGAGGCCGAGCTTCTCGAAGGCGTCCTTGTTGTAGATGAAGCCGTGGATGACCGAAGCCATCGGCACACAAAAGCTCGACTTGCCGTCGTCGGTCTGCCAGGCGGCCTTGGCGACCGGCGAGAAGTTGTCCATGCCGGGCAGCGAGGAGATGTCGGCGAGGTTGCCCTTCTTGAACAGCTCGAGCGACTTGTCGAAGGGGCGGCAGGTGATCAGGTCGCCGGCCGAGCCGGCGGCGAGCTTGGCGCCCAGCGCCGCGTCATACTCGGTCGGGGCCGAAGGCGCGAACACCACCTTGATACCGGGGTTCTTTGCTTCGAAGGCCGGGATCAGCTTGTCCTTCCAGATGGTCAGGTCGTCGCCGCGCCAGCTTTCGATGTTGAGGGTCACGTCCTCGGCCAGAGCCATCCCGGTGGTGCCGAGGATGCTGGTGCCGAGCAGAAGGGCCGTCAGTAGTTTGGTCTTCATCTTCAGTCTCCCTGTTGACCTTTTTCAGGTTCGGTTTTGATGAGAACAGGGGCTCAGCGCCCCTTGCTCCCCTCGATCTCGGAAAGCGCCGGCCGAAGCTTCTGGCCGGTTCCTTCCAGTATCTTCTCGGCCGCGTCGGCGCTGGCGGCGCCCGCGGCGAGCAGAATGGCGGTCTTGACCACGCCGCCGCTCTCCTCGAGCAGGCGGGCGGCGTCGTCGCGGCTCTTGCCGCTGATGGCCGCGACCATGCGCACGGCGCGGTCGCGCAGCTTGATGTTGTCGGCGGTGAGATTGACCATGTAGCCGTCATGGACATGGCCGAGATGAATGGCGGTCAGCGTCGACAGCATGTTGAGCGCGATCTTCTGCGCGGTGCCGGCGCCCATGCGCGTCGAGCCGGCGATCAGCTCGGGCGGCGTTTCCAGCAGGATGGCGACGTCGGCCTGCTTGAACAGCGCGGCGCCCCGGTTGTTGGCGATCGCGATCGTCGCCGCGCCGCGGCCGCGCGCGTCTTCGAGCGCCCGAACGGCGTAAGGTGTGGAACCGCTGGCGGAGATTGCGATCAGGCAGTCGCTCTTGCCGATGGCGGCCGCGGCAACAGCCGCAGAAGCTTCGTCGGTGTCATCCTCCGGTCCGCCTGCCAGCGTGCGGAAAGCGTCGTCGCCGCCCGCAATCAGGATGGCGATGCGATCGCGTGCAATGCCGAACGTGCCGGGCAGTTCCAGCGCGTCGGCCACGGCCATCAGGCCGGAGCTGCCGGCCGCCGCGTAGGCGAGCCTGCCGCCGCTTTTCAGCTGCTTCGCGATGAGATCGGCTGCGGCGGCGATCGCCGGAATGGCGCCGTGCACGGCCTTGGCGGCCTCGATCTGGGCGTTGGCCAGGAACGCCAGAATGGCTTCCGGGGCTTGGATATCCAGCCCCTCGGCATTCTGGTGGAGCGCTTCCGTGCGCGTCTCGGCCATCCATTTTCCTCCGACCTGATCGAACAATACCAAAAAAATACCACTTGTCCACACGCATTAACGAATTTCAGGCAGAGGAATTCCCTTGTCGGCAAATTACCGTGATTTTTCAATAAAATATGGCTTAATCTTTTTTGAACCGAAATTAACTCTTGGCTATTGGTATTTTATTGGTATTATCCAAACCCGAGGAGAAATCGCGTGAAATTCGTGCTTGGCATCGATGGCGGCGGCACCAGCTGCAGGGCGGCCCTTGCGACCGTCGACGGCGCTGTCGTCGGCCGCGCCAAGAGCGGCGCCGCCAACATCCGCACCGATCTCACCGGCGCGCGCGCCAACATCGTAGAAGCGGCCAGGCAGGCTTTCCTTGCCGCCGGCGCCAATCCGGAGCTGATCCCGCAAACGCCGGCCATTCTCGGCCTCGCTGGCGCCAATGTCGGGACCTACCGGCAGCAGCTCGAGGCGATCCTGCCTTTCAGCCTCAGCCGTGTCGAAACCGATGCCGAAATCGCGCTCGAGGGCGCGGTCGGTTCCGGTGACGGCGCCATGGCCATCCTGGGCACCGGCACCGCCTATATGGCACGTAAAGAGGGCAAGTCGCGTGCCATCGGCGGCTGGGGTTTCCAGGTCGGTGACCAGGGCAGCGGCGCCCGCATCGGCCGCGACCTGCTGGAGCAGACGCTGCTTGCCTATGACGGCATTCGTCCGGGCTCGCCGCTGACCGATGCCATGCTCGCCGTCTTTCGCAACAATCCCGAAGACGTGGTCGAATTCACCACCAACGCCAAGCCCGGCGATTTCGGTGGCTTCGCGCCGAAGGTCTTCGAGCACGCCGAAAAGGGCGATCTCGTCGCCAATTTTATCCTCGCCAAGGCGGTGGCTGACGTCGAGGCCTCGCTCGGCGCGCTCGATCTTGCCGACGACGCTCCGCTCTGTCTGCTCGGCGGGCTGGCGCCGCTTTACGCGCCGCGGCTGTCGGCGCGCTATCAGGCGCTGCTCAAAGCTCCGCTTGACGATGCGCTGGGCGGTGCCGTGCAGATGGCCGTGCGTCTCTTCGCCAAAGGCCCGGGGGCGACGCGATGAGCGCCGCCGACCAGATCTTCGCCATGTTGAAAGAATCCTCACAGAGCGGCGCGCCGCTCTATCTGCAGCTCAGGCGCAGCATTGAGGAAGCCGTCAATCGCGGCCTGATCGGCCCGGGCGATGCCCTGCCGTCCGAGCGCGATATCGCCAGCAAGGCCGATATTTCGCGGGTCACCGTGCGCAAGGCGGTGCAGGACCTGGTCAAGGGCGGCATCCTCGTCCAGCGCCACGGCTCCGGCACGTTCGTCGCTCCGCGCATGGAACGCGTCGAGCAGTCGCTGTCGCGGCTCACCTCCTTCACCGAGGACATGGCGCGCCGCGGCATGAACGTACGCTCCGTCTGGCTCGACCGTGGCCTCTATGCGCCGTCGCCGGACGAGATGATGGTGCTGGGGCTGTCCTCGACCGAACTGGTGGCGCGCGTCGCGCGCCTGCGCATCGCCAACGAGACGCCGCTGGCGATCGAGCGCGCGGCGCTTTCGGCCAGCGTCCTGCCCGATCCCGAAGCGATCGGCTCCTCGCTCTACGCGGCACTGGGCACGACCGGCAATCGCCCGGTCCGCGCCGTGCAGCGCATCTCGGCAACCAATCTCGGCGATGCCGATGCGCGCCTCCTGGAAGTGCCCCCGGGGGTTGCCGGCTTGCAGATCGAGCGCATTTCATACCTGGCGAGCGGCAAGGTGATCGAGTTCACCCGCTCGGTCTACAGGGGCGACGCCTATGATTTCGTCGCCGAACTCCGGCTGACCGGGCCGGGAGAGGAGATCCGGCCATGAGCGCCAACACCACGCATATGCGGCGCGAGATCGACGAGATCCCTGAAGCCGCCGCCCGCCTTCTCGACGGCTCGGCTTCGGCTTTGGTCGAGGCCGGTCGCGGCTTGCGCGAGCGCGATCCGCAGTTCGTCGTCACCGTCGCGCGCGGCTCGTCCGACCATGCCGCGACCTTCATGAAATATGCGGTCGAGCTGACGGCAGGCCTGGCGGTCGCCTCGGTCGGGCCCTCCATCGCGTCCATCTACGGCGCCAAGCTGAGACTCCGCGGCTCCGCCTGCCTGGCAGTCTCGCAGTCGGGCAAGAGCCCGGACATCGTCGCCATGGCCGAAACGGCCCGGGCGGGCGGCGCGCTCACCGTGGCCATCACCAATACCGCCGACTCGCCGCTCGCGCGGGCTTCCGATTACGCCATCGACATTCTTGCCGGGCCGGAACGCTCCGTCGCGGCCACCAAGACCTTCGTCAATTCCGCCGTCGCCGGCCTGGCGCTCATGGCGCATGCGACCGATGACAAGCCGTTGCTGAAGGCGCTCGCCGGCCTGCCGGCTCATTTTGAGAAGGCGATCGCCTGCGACTGGATGGCGCTCGCCGGCGCCCTAGAGGATCCGCAGTCGCTCTTCATCCTTGGCCGTGGCCCATCCTTCGCGATCGCCAGCGAAGCGGCGCTGAAATTCAAGGAGACCTGCGCCATGCATGCCGAGGCCTACAGCGCGGCCGAGGTTATGCATGGCCCGCTGGCGCTGGTCGGGCCTGGTTTTCCGGTCCTGGCGCTCGCCGCCCGTGATGCGTCCGAACCCTCGGTCGCCGAGGCGGCCGACAGCCTGACGGCCAAGGGCGCCGCCGCCTTCGTCACCTCCGACAAGGCCAAGGCCGCGAGGCTTCTGCCGCATGTGGCCACCGGCCATCCGCTGACCGATCCGCTGCCGCTGATCGTGTCCTTCTACGGCTTCGTCGAGGCCTTCGCGCGTCATCGCGGCCTCGACCCCGACACGCCGCGCAACCTGCGTAAGGTGACGGAAACCGTATGAGCAATCGTTTCGCACTCACTGGCGCCCGCATTTTTGACGGCGCCGACTGGCATGACAACGCTGCCCTTGTCGTAAAGGGAGACGCGGTCGAGGCCATTCTGCCCGCCGGCGCCATTCCGTCCGGCGTTCCGGCGGTCGAGGCTGGAGGCGGCCTGCTGGTGCCGGGCTTCGTCGACATTCAGGTCAATGGCGGCGGCGGCGTCATGCTCAACGACCATCCCGACGTCGCCTCGATCGAGACCATCTGCCGGGCGCATGCGCCATTCGGCACCACGGCGCTGCTGGTGACGCTGATCACCGACACGCCGGCGATCACCGCCGCCGCCGTCGCTGCCGGCGCCGAGGCCAACCGGGCAAAGGTGCCGGGCTTCCTCGGCCTGCATCTGGAAGGTCCGCATCTTTCCCTGGCCCGCAAAGGCGCGCACGATCCGGCGCTGATCCGGCCGATGACCGATGCCGACCAGGCGGCGCTTATCTCGGCGCGCAAGGACCTGCCGGTGCTGCTCACCACGATCGCGCCCGAATCGGTCGAACCGGCCCGTGTCACGGCGCTGGCCAAGGCCGGCGTTGTCGTCAGCCTCGGCCATACCGATACGAATTACGCCACGGCCAGAGCCTACGCCGAAGCCGGCGCTACGGTGGTCACGCATCTGTTCAATGCCATGAGCCAGATCAGCAACCGCGAACCGGGCCTGGCGGGCGCGGCGATCGACACTGGCGGCTTGTATGCAGGCATCATCGCCGACGGCATCCATGTCCATCCGGCGACGATGGTCCTTGCGCTGCGCGGCAAGCAGGGGCCCGGCAAAATCATGCTGGTCACCGACGCCATGGCGACGATCGGCACCGACATGACGTCGTTCACGCTGAACGGCCGTACCATCTACCGCAAGGACGGCAGCCTCAGGCTCGCCGACGGCACGCTGGCGGGCGCCGACCTCGACATGATCTCCGCCATCCGCTTCGTCCATCGCGGCATCGGGCTCGATCTCGACGAGGCGTTGCGCATGGCCTCGCTCTATCCGGCCGAGGCAATCGGCCAGGCGCACCGGCTCGGGCGGTTCGCCAACGGTACCGCCGCCGACATCGTTGGGCTGTCGGAGGGGCTGGATGTGAAGAACGTCTGGATCGGCGGCAAGAAGGTTTTTGGCGCGTAGGCCTGTCGATCCCGTCGTCACAGGAAACCCACGCAAACGTTCGCGATTGGCCGAAGCCTTTAGCGCGTCGTCATCCTCGGGCTTGACCCGAGGATCCATTCCGTGACCTGTGACGTAGAGTGCAACGGTGCGGAATTCTGCAATGTTAGCGGCGCGTTAGCGTCACGGCATGGATCCTAGGGTCTGCGCGCGTCGCTTCGCTCCTTGCTCCGCCCTAGGATGACCACCTGATGGCCGTCTCGGCTAAATAACCGAGGTTCGCCGCTCGATAATTGTTAGCCAGCTTTGCCGGCATAAATATCCTTATACGTCTCGCGCAGCACGTTCTTCTGCACCTTGCCCATCGTGTTGCGCGGCAGCTCGTCGACGAAGATCACCTGCTTCGGGTGCTTGTATTTCGCCAACCGGCCGGCGATGGCGCCAGCAATGTCGGCGGCGCCGATCGCCGATCCCGGCTTGCGGACCACCACCGCGGTCACGCCTTCGCCGAAATCCGGATGAGCGACGCCAATCACCGCGCTTTCGCTGACGCCGTCGAGCATGTCGATCTCGCTCTCGATCTCCTTTGGATAGACGTTGTAGCCGCCGGATATGATCAGGTCCTTGCCGCGTCCGACGATGTGCACATAGCCGTCGGCATCGATCAGCCCGAGATCACCGGTGATGAAGAAGCAGTCGTCGCGGAATTCGGCCTTGGTCTTCTCGGGCATGCGCCAATAGCCGGCAAAGACGTTGGGGCCTTTGACCTCAATCATCCCGATCTCGTCCTGGGCCAGCGGCTTGGCCGTCTCAGGATCGGTGATGCGCAGCGAGACCCCGGGCAAGGGGAAGCCGACCGTGCCGGCGCGCCGCTCGCCGTCATAGGGGTTGGAGGTGTTCATGTTGGTCTCGGTCATGCCGTAGCGCTCGAGGATGGCGTGGCCGGTGCGCTCGCGCCAGGCATTGTGTGTCTCGGCGAGCAGCGGCGCCGAGCCGGAGATGAAGACCCGGATCGTCTTCGTTGTCTCGCGCGTCAGGCCCTCCTGCTGCAACAGCCGCACATAGAAGGTCGGCACGCCCATCAAAGCCGTCGCGCGCGGCAAAAGCGACAGAATCCGCGCTGGGTCGAATTTCTGTTCGAACAACATTTTCGCGCCGGCCATCAGGACGACGTTGGTGGCGACGAACAGCCCGTGCGTGTGGAAGATCGGCAGTGCGTGGATCAGCACATCGTCGGCGCCGAAGCGCCACTGCTCGACCAGCACGCGGGCATTGGACGCAAGATTCTCGTGGGTGAGCATCGCGCCCTTCGAACGACCAGTGGTGCCGGAGGTGTAGAGGATGGCGGCGAGGTCGTCTGGCCCGCGCGCGACATCGCTGAATTCCGTCGCCTGCCGCGAAGCCTGGCTGGCCAAAGTCCCTTGTCCGTCGCGGCCAAGCGTGAGCACCGTGGCGCCGATCGACGCGGCAAGCGGCTCGACGCCGGCAAGCCGGTCCGGATCGCATATAATCAGCCTCGGCTCGGCGTCGCGGAAGAAATAGTCGAGTTCCGGCAGCGTGTAGGCGGTGTTGAGCGGAAGGAAGACCGCGCCGGCGCGCAACGAAGCGAGATAGAGCAGCGCCGCCTCCGGGCTCTTCTCGACCTGGACCGCGACGCGGTCGCCGGGCTCGACGCCGGCCTGCGCCAGGGCATGCGCCAGCTGCGCCGACTTTGCCAGCATGTCGCCGTAGGTGATCGACCGGCCGTCATCCGTCTCCATCAGCAGCCGGCCGGGCGCCGGCATGCGGGAACGGAAGGCATCGAACAGGTGATTGGTCATGCATCTCTCTCAGCCGCGCTGAAGCCGAATGGCCCATGCGTTGCGCTTGCCTGAGCGAATATCAGATTTGGCGGCCGGAGCAAAAAGCCGCGTGGTTTGCCAATCCGCTATTTGCGACGGCGTCGCGACTTGCTGGCTCTCGGGTCATAGCCCCGGGCGAGGCCTTCCATGCACAGAGCCGCTGTGAGGCGGTAGTGATTGAGAAGCGCCTCGACCGCGCCGTCGGCATCGCCGTCCAGTGTGCGCTCGGCAATGATGCGGTGCTCGCCGAGATCGTCGCGCCCAATTCCTGGCGCGTCTTGCGAGATCAGCCGGTAGCGCGAGGCCTGGTCGGAAAGCTGGTCGCAAAAGCCGATCAGCCAGTGCGACCTGCATGCCGAGATCAGTGCCCGGTGGAAAGCCCGGTGCAGCTTCTCCCATTCAGGATTGTTGGTCGAGGGATCTTCCGGCAGGCGGCGCTCCGCGCGGGCCAAGCGGTGGAGGGCCAGCACCAGCTGTTCTTCCGATTCGGCCGTGCGATGAGCAATGGATTCGCGCAGCGCCCTTTCCTCCAGCCAGCACCGTGTCCGCGTCAATTCTTCCAATTCCGCGGCGCTGACCGGCATGAGGAAAAAGCCGCGCTGGTCGTGGCGGCCGAGCAGCCCCTCGGCGGCCAAGCGGTTGAGCGCCTCACGTACCGGTGAAGCGCCAGCGCCATAACGCGAAACGACCCATTCGACGCGCAACTTCGTCTCGACTTCCAGAGCTCCGCGAAGCAGATCGTCACGGAGTTGCTGGTAAACCGCGCTGGCAAGCGTACTTTTGACGCCCTTGGCGGCGCTTTGCTCGATGTTTCCGCTTGTCAATCGAACTCCTTGCCCCTGGCGCGCCAGGGCCCCTCGGCGAAGCAATTCTCGTAAACGTATCATACAGCGAGGCAACGACGCCTCAAGCGGAAGATGATGATATTGGACTTAAAAGCGGGGCGAACCGTCTATTTATTGGATAAAGTACAATTTGGAGGAAAAGCGGATGTTCCTGCACAGCCTCATCTATTCAACAGTCGCTCAACCGTCGGGGCGATTGTGCAACTCTCGCGTGAGGTCTGACGGGCATAGGTTTAACTGGCGGCCTTGTCGCCGGCCCCTCTGATTGCTTCGATATTTGCCCGATAGGCTTCGACGCTGCCGCCCTTGAAGACAGCGGCGCCCGCCACCAGCACATTGGCGCCGGCCGCGGTCACGAGTGGCGCCGTCTCGGCCGAGACGCCGCCATCGATCTCGATGTGGATCGGCCGGCTGCCGATCAGCGCCTTCACCCGCTTCACCTTCTCGACGATCGCCGGGATGAAGGCCTGTCCGCCGAAACCCGGATTGACGGTCATGATCAGGATCAGGTCCAGCCGGTCGAGCACATACTCGATCGCCGTCTCCGGCGTCGCCGGGTTCAGCGAGACGCCGGCTTTCTTGCCGAGGCTCTTGATGGTCTGCAGAGAGCGGTCGAGATGCGGCCCGGCTTCGGCGTGCACTGTCATGCCATCGCAGCCGGCTTCGGCGAAGGCCGCCAGATAAGGATCGGCCGGCGCTATCATCAGATGGCAGTCGAAGAAGGCCTTGGTGCGGTTGCGGATCGCCTTGATCACCGGTGGGCCGAAGGTGATGTTGGGCACGAAATGGCCATCCATCACGTCGAGATGGATCCAGTCGGCGCCCGCCGCCGCGACTGCCTCGACCTCATCGCCCAGCTTGGAGAAATCCGACGCCAGCACCGACGGCGCGATCAGGGTCTTCTTGCTCATGGCGCAAATTCTCCCGGCAGTCCTGCGCGCGGCCGCGCGCCTGTCAGGGCGATTGCCTAGACCATGAACCGGCCAAGGGGAAGCATGTTTTCAGACGGGCGCATCGCTCGCCTGCTGTGATGTGGAAAAGAAACCCGCCGGATCGCTCCGGCGGGTTCTCGTTCAGTCGGCAAACTGCGGCTTGATGCTACTGGATGTTCGCGCCTGTCGGGTCCTGCAACATGCGCCGCGGCTGGCGCTGCGGCACCAGTTGCTGCAACACGTTCGGATTGAGCAGGATGCCGGGGTTGATCTCGATACCCGGCTGCCTGCGGATAGGCGTGCAGTCAGGGAACCGCCCGGTCGTGCCGGCCGGGCAGCGCCGCCGGGTGAAGACTGGCTGGCACTGTCCGTCGATGAACTCCGCACCCGGCGCGCATTCCACCTGCGGCTTGCGGCAGGCGCCGTTGCGAACCTCGGTCCCGCGAGGGCAGACGCAGTCGCCCCGTTTGTTGTGGACCTGGCCGCGAATGGTGCACTGCTCCTGGCTCGGCTTCGGCCGTTGGCAGGCCTTGCCGCGCACTTCCAGGCCGTCCGGGCAGGCGCAATTGCCGTTGGCGTCGCGCACCTGGCCTCGGATCGGGCATTGCCTCGACACGATCGGCCGGCAGGCGCCGCCACGCACCTCCGTACCGCTCGGGCAGACGCAATCGCCGTCACCGTTTCGGACCTGACCGCGGATGCCGCACTGGACCGGCGGCTGTCTGTCGGGCACGCAAGCCTTGGCAATGCGGTCGAGATGCGTGCCGTCCGGGCAGGTGCAGCCATTGCCGTTGGAAGTCGGCACCGCGCCACGGATCGTGCATCGAGGCGGGACGACCTGGCACACACCGTTCACCAGCTCGCCACGGCGACAGACGCAATTGCCGTCCTGGTCGCGGTATTGGCCTGGACGCAGCGTACACTGCGGCTCTTCCGGTATGTCGCTCCGTACGCATTTGCCGTTCTCGAGATCGGTCCCGCGCGGGCAGACACAGCGTCCGTCCGCCGTCCGGATCTGGCCCTGCAGCAGGACACAGCGGGGCGGTGGGGGCAGCGGCAGAAGTTTGGTGCCTCCGCCGGACGTGCCCCCGCTGCTCGAACACTGGCCATTGCGGAAGGTGGTGCCCTCAGGGCAGACGCAACGGCCGGCCGAGTTCATCACCAGTCCGAACGAGCACTGATTCTTCACCTCATGCCTGATGGTGAAGGGGTGGCACGCATAAGCCTTGCCGCGATCGCCCTGGACGTTGGTCAGGTCGCGCGACAGCACGTCGCCGCCGCCTTGCACCGGCGTATTCGGAGGAAGCACGCCGACGCAGTTCTGGCCGCTGACCGTGCCCTGAAGAGCGGCAAGCCGCCCATCCTGGGGAAGGGTCACGGTGACGTGGTGGCTGTGGCTTTCGCCGGCTCCCAGCCTCAGATTGGCGATGCAGGACGCGGGCAGCGTCGTCGGCTCCGGCGAGCAGCCGAAAGGCGGATCGATCGAGGTGATCTGAACGCCATCCAGCCGGCCGAGACCCTCCACGCCGATCGCATCGCCGATGCGGAGGGGACCGGAGAAGGGGTTCGGCCCATCGTTCGTGATGGTGATCTCGAAAGAGCATGGTTGTCCCGGCCGGCATTCGGCGTCGCCGGTCTTCTCCACACGGATGGTGGAGGCGCCGCCGCCCTTCGCGCAGGCCTGGCCGATCGGGTAAACGATGTCGTCACCCGGCGCCGGCCCGAAGCTGCCGCGCGCGCAGTTCTCGAACGCGCCATTGCCGCTCACCGTCACGTCGAAGTGCCGGCTGGTTCCGGGCGTCATCACGGCGCCGGGAATCTGGCAAGACAGCGTGTTGGCAGGCACCGATCCGCAAGCCCAGTCCGCACCGTCAGGGGTGACTGTCTGGACTTGCACCGGCGCTCCGCTCGACACCAGCGTCGCGGCATCGCTCACGCGCACTGGGCCAGTCGGGGCCGCGGTGCCGGCATTGCTGACGGTGATCCGGCAGGAAACCATCCCAGCACCCACGAGCTGATCGCCGCCGCAGGTCTTGGTGATGCGCAGGCCGGGCTGACCGCCATTCGGATGGCGGATGCGCTCGGTGGCGCAAGCCTTGTTGTTGGCGAGGTCGACCTCGCCGGGAATGCCTTTCACCTCGGCGCAGTTCTCGACCGTGTCCGGCCGGTAGTTTGCCGGCATCACCGCCTTGACGACGATCGGCGTCGAGGCACCCGGAGGCAGCGAGATGCCGCCATTGTCGCAACGGAATTGGCCGGGCCCGTTCGGTCCGCACGCCCATGGCGGGCTCGGCCCGAAGGTCGACGAGGTCGGCGCGCCGCCCGGATAGGTGTCGATCACCGTCAGCGGCCCGTTATAGGTGCCAGTGCCGTTGTTGATGATGTGGATCACGAAGGAGCAGACGCCCTCCGGCGTGCAGACCGGGGTGCGGGCGCGCTTCTTCAGGATCAGGTCGACCTTCTTCTCGACCGGCGGGTTGCACTGCGGATCGCGATCGCCACGGCGGCAGATGGGGATCGAAGCGCAGCCGCGGTCGTCCTGCTGGCTGCCGAACAGCGGCTTGCCGCTGGCTTGGTAGTCATAGGCGGCGCAGTTGCGCAGCACGCTGCCCTGCCAGCCGCCCGCCGGCTTGAAGCCGAGCTTGAGGTTGACGGAGGCGCCGGGGTTGAGCGTCGTCGCCGGATAGGTGCAAGTCATCGGTGTCGTGCCGGGCACGCAGACCCAGGGCACATTCGGCCCGGAAGTCAGCACGGAGTTGGCCGGCAACGTCACCTCGTCGAGCACGATCTTGCCGTTATAGGGCGCGTCGCCGACATTGGTGACGGTGATGGTGAAGTCGCAGCCGCCGGCCATCGTGCAGCGTGGCACATCGGCATGTTTCTCGACCTTTAGGTCCGGCTCCTTGTCTTTCGGCGGGCATCTCAAATCGCGCGGGATGACGATGTCGATGACCTGCGTGCAGCAGAGCCCCCAGCCCTCCTTGGGTCCGGCATAGGTCTCGATGCCGGTGACGATGAGGTGGATGGCCTCGCCTGGCGAGGCGCCGATGATCTTCCAGTTCAGCACGCCGCCACCGACCGGCACCTTCTGAGTGTCGGGAACGATGCTGATGCCGGGGGTGGTCGTCGACACCTGCACCCATTTGCCGCCCATCTCGGGTCCGACCGGCATGTGGTAGATGAAGGCGCCGCCGCCGGGCACGCAGTCGACCGTGCCGTGCTCGACCTTGAAGCATTCCTTGCCGGGAGGGGGAGGCGGCGGGTTGCATTTGGTCGGGTCGATCTTGATCGAGGTTTTCACCCCGGTGAGGAAATCGCCGTCGTCTGGCTTGTCCGGATCCTGCGAAGGGATGGTCGTTGCCGGTCCGCCACGCAACGAGACCTTTATCTCACCCTGGTTGTCGACCGCCGCCGGCACGGGGAAGGTCGCATGGTCTATCTTGGCGGTGATGCGGAAGGTGATGACGCGTTCGTTGGCGGCGCCGACGCCATCGAGGTTGGCAGCGCTGATGCGGAAGTTGGAGATGTTCGCCGTGTCGTTCGGGCCGGCCGACGTGCTGATTGAAGCAGCGGGCAGCGGTCCGCCGGAGGCGCTGGTGCCGTCGCCGGCGACATTGACGCTGACGATCTGCAAGCCGTGCGGCAGCTGGTCCTTGAAATCGAGCCTTGTCGCCTTGAGCAAAGCAGCCACGCTTGGCCGGTCGAAGTCCTGCGGGTCGCCGTGGATGCCGAAGGTCAGGACATACTCGACCGTATCGCAGCTTCTCTGGCCGCCTTTCTTGGTGAAGAACGGCACGATACGCGCGAGTTCCGCATTGATGCCGCGTGCCGGATTGGCGGCCTGATTGGTCGTGGCCGGAGTCTGGTCCTGGGCGAGCACCGGCAAGGCCGGCATCATGGCGACCGCGATACCGGCCGCCATCAGCCAGCGCGCGCCGCGCCTGGCATATGACAGGGGTTTCATGATCGTCTCCATGATGGTTTTGCACGAGGCGAAGCGGGAATGGGCGAGATCGCTCATCTGTCCCTCCTCGGCGCTTCGCAGTCGACGGCTGGCGTCCTGAGCGGCAGCGTCATCTTGCAGCAAGGGTAGTAGCCACCCTTGTCCTGGTCTGACTTGCGGTAGAAGCAGAGCCCGACATTGACGGTGTCGCCCGGATTGTGGCCGGTGATGTCGACCGTGTAGGGCTTGCCCGGGACATGCGACATGGGGGTGGTCACCCCGATGCCGGGCGTCCTGGACTGCGCCTTGATCGAATCGCCGCCGAAGCCGGCGTGGTCATGGAGAGTGAGTTCGGCCCGCAGCCCGCGCGGCGTGCAGTAGAAGTGCACGTCCTCGACGTCGACGCAGGGCGGCAGATTGCCGGGCGGCGGGAAGTCGGGCGGATAGAACGGAGGCAGATAGCCACCGGGAATTTCCTCGTAATAGCCGGCGCGGCCCTCACAGGGGCGCCAGACCTTGACGTCGCCGACATGGCCTTGGACGTCCGGGTCTTCGAAATAGCCGTCGAAGTCGACGAACCAGGAGCCGAACGGCGGGACGTTTGCCGGCTTGGCCAGTGCGCTTGGCGTCACCTGCACGCCATGAACGGCAAGCGGTCCGCCGGCGCCGAGCCGCTCGGCAAGTTCGGGATTGTCGCGCAATTTGTCGCCGGTGTTGACGATGGTGTCGGTGCAGACGGACGTATCGAGATCGCCTTCGGCATCGTAGCGATATTGCAGGTCGACGCCGCCGGCCGACTGGCGATTGCCCTGGGGGAAGCCGACCGCATATTCCTCTGGAACCTCGACCCAGGCCGATTCCGTCGCCGGATCGTCCGGCTCCTCGCGCCGGTAGCGGATCAGCTCGCCTTTTCCGGAGGAGGCGAAGCGGCTGTAGTCGTAGCGGTTCTCGACCGGGCCGCGCTGGGCGAGATACATAAAGCCGTGGTTGTCGAAGGCGATGTCGGTGACGGCGTAGTCCTGGTCCGCCTTGACTGTAAGCTCCCAGCGCGGATCGGCGGCAAAGCCTCCGTCGCTCGCAATGCCGACCGACCAGATTTCGGCCTTCTCGCCGACGGAATAGTAGAGCCGGCCGCCATGATAGGTCACGGCCCAGACCCGGCGCGCATCCTGCGTGTAGCCCCAGGTCGCGGGATCTTCGCTATCGAAAGCGGCAGCCTGGATGTCCATCACGACGCCGTCGTCGGCGACCGGAGCGAGCCCATGGGCAGGGCGCCCGGCGACGCCATGATCGAAGCTGTCGATCGGATTGCCCTCGATATCGATGCGGTGAATGAGCCCCGTGTCGAGATCCGATGCGAAGAATTCGCGATGGGCCGGATCGAAGGCGAGATTGCCGATGCCCGGCCCGCTGTTGATGTCGATGTCGGCGAATTTGGAGACAGCACCCGTGATGCCGTCGATCTTCCAGATCGTGCCCGGACCGCCGCCATTCTCAGTGCCGAACTGGCCGTCCATGAAGACCGCGCCCGCGGCGCCGCGGCGCTGCCGCTCCGGCCTTCCGTCATTGTCGGCATCCGGCGTGACGATCTCGATGCCGTGCAGCGAGGTCGCTGCCGCATAGAGGTTGGGAATGCCCGAGGGCACGCCGTCGCGCACGCCGTCGTCATAGGCGAGGCCGAACACCTCGCCGATCTGCCCGGCCGTCACCTCGAAGGGAGGCGGCGTGAAGACAAGCTGACCCGAAGCTGGGCCGCCGAGATGCGAAACGTCGAAAATGCGCAAGGATGCGCGAGACGTGTCGATGAAGGTCTCGTCGACCGGGTCGACGCCAGGCGGCAGACCCTGGTCGAAATCGGGAATGATGGTGCCGGGGAAGCCGGTGACCGCCATTGAGCCGGGATAGATGATCTGGGTGTCCTGCGCCTGCGCGGCGCCGCCGAGAAAGAGGCCGGCGGACAGCGCCAAAGCGAGAATTCCGCTTCCTGTCGCGATTGCGCGGCGCAAACGGCCGCCGTGAGAACGCAGGAACGAGCCGCGAACGACAGACATCGTACTCCCCCCGAAGCCGCTGGGAGAAACGTCCATTCCTGCCGCGCCAACCAGGGCAAGGCGCGGCGTTGCAGCACGTTCTTCCCCGATCGAATTGTCTGCTTTCCTCTTCGCGACGATACGACGGCTCTTCCGCAGGGTCAACGGAATCAGCCGGAAGCCCAGCGCGTCGACCTCATCCCGAAGGCGGTGGTCACGGTCGACTCCCGCTGTTCCCGGAGACCGCGAATTCCCTGGATTTCTGGGCATGGCGGCTTTCCTTTCCGGCCGCATCATCGCGGCGCCTGGCCATCAGTCGCGGGCCGGAGCGGAAAGGTTCATCGGAGGATAGCTGAGCGGAAAGCGCCCTGGGGTGTTACCAGATCCAGTCGCCGTGACCGAGCGCCGAAACTGCCTCGACGATGCGGGTGAAGCTGGTCCGCGCACGGCCCACAATGTGCCTGGCTCGGAGATAACCGTGCACGAGGCCGGGCTCCTCGAACCAGAAGGCGCGTCCGCCGGCCGCGACGACCCGGTCGCGATAGGATTCGCCGTCGGACGACAGCGGGTCGCATTGCGCGGTGATCAGCACGGTCGGCGGCAGGTTCGCGAAATCCGCATCGGCAAGCGGGTAGAGCGTGATGTCGCCGGTCATATCGACGCCGCCGGTGCGGACATGCTTGTAGAAGTCGAGGTCGCGCACGGTCAGCATCGGCGCCTCGGCATGCGTAACGTAAGAGCCCTTCGAGTGGTCGCCGCCGAGGCCCGGATAGATCAGCACCTGGCCGGCCGGCTTCTTTTCATGACCGCGCGTAGCGTGGGCGACGGCGGCGCAAAGATTGCCGCCGGCGCTGTCGCCGCAGAGCACGATCGCGCGATCATAGGTCTTGGCGGCCCATTCGAAGGCGTCCATGGCGTCGTCGAAGGCGGCTGGATGCAGATGCTCCGGCGCCAGCCGGTAGTTGAGCGAAACCACCTCGAAGCCGGTGCGGGCGCAAAGCTCGGCGCAGACATCGTCATGGCTGTCCAGCCCGCCAAGGATGAAGCCGCCGCCATGGATATAGAGCACCATCGCGGATTTGTTCGGAACGGCGTTGCGGTAGATGCGGATCGAGATGCTGTTGGTTGGTGCGGCAACGGCGGTCGTCTCGGCGGTCACGCCTTGCGGATAGCCAGCAAAGAACTCCCGGCACATCCGGTCGTAGATCGCGCGCTGCTGGGTGATCGTGTAGTCGATCGTGTCCGGCGGATAATAGGAGTTGGTCTTCTCGATGAAGGCCCAGGTCTCAGCGTCGATGAGGGTTTTGTAGTCGGTCATGATGGCTGGGCCAACTGGAGAGGTCGAGCCCAGGCACCCCCCTCTGTTCTGCCGGACATCTCCCCCGCAAGAGGGGAGATCAGATGTCGCCCCGACTTTCGCCAATCGCCGACGTTGGAAAGGGAGTGCCGTCGACGAAGTTGCCAATCTCCCCCCTTGCGGGGGAGATGCCCGGCAGGGCAGAGGGGGGTGTGAAGGAACGCCATTGCTGCGAGATTATCGTCCCTTCCAAACCGGATCGCGCTTCTCCGCGAACGCCCGGAACCCCTCCATATTATCTTCCGACCCGTAGAGGATGTCGACCGTCCGAAGCTGCCGGCGCGTCACCTTGTTCATGGCGTCCTGGAAGGTCAACGCCTCGGCCACCCGCGCCGTCTCCTTGATCGAGGCGAAGACCAGCGGCGGGCCGCTGGCCAAAAGCCTCGCGATCTCCCAGACGCGCTCCTCGAGCTTGTCCTTGGGCAGCACCTCGTTGACCAGGCCCCAGCGATGCGCCTCGGTGACATCCATCCAGCGGCCGGTGAACAACAGGTCCATCGCGATATGGTAGGGAATGCGCTTCGGCAGCTTGATCGTCGCGGCATCGGCCAGCGTGCCGGCGCGTATCTCGGGCAGCGCGAAAGAGGAATGGTCCGAGGCGTAGATGAGGTCGCAGGACAACGCCAGCTCGAAGCCGCCGCCCACCGCCATGCCGTTGACGCAGGCGATCACCGGTTTGTTCAGGTCGCGCAGCTCCTGCAGCCCGGCAAAGCCGCCGACGCCATAGTCGCCGTCAACCGCATCGCCGGCTGCCGCCGCCTTCAGGTCCCAGCCGGCGCTGAAGAACTTGTCGCCGGCCGTCTTGACGATGGCGACGCGCAGCTCCGGATCGTCGCGGAACGCCTTGAAGGTCTCCCCCATCAGCCGCGATGTCTTCAGGTCGATTGCATTGGCCTTCGGCCGGTCGAGCGTGACTTCGAGGATCGCGCCTTCGCGGCGGGTGGTGATGACGTCAGCCATTCTTTTTTTCTCCAAGCACCAGCAGGGCGTCCGCGATCCAGGCGCCCTTGCCTTCGGCGCAGACGATCAGCGGGTTGATGTCGAGTTCCTCGATCTCGTCTTCGTTCTTCTGCACGAAGTCGGCAATGCCGGCGATGGCGTCGATGGCTGCCATCACGTCGGCCTTCGGCCGACCGCGATAGCCTTCGAGGAGAGGATAGAGCTTCAACCCACGCAATGCCGCCTCGATGTCGTCTCGCGTCGCCGGCAGCATGAGCGTCACGCTGTCGCGCAACAGCTCGACCAGCACGCCGCCAGTGCCGAGCGTCATCACCACGCCGAACATCGGGTCGCGGGTGAAGCCGACGATCAGCTCGGCTACGCCGTCGCGCACCATGCGCTCGGCATAGAGCCCGGTGCCGAGCGGCAGAAGGTCATGCGCGGCGGCACTGACGGATTCGGCATCCTTGAGGTTCAGCCTGACGGCGCCGACTTCCGACTTGTGCGTCACGCCGAGCGCCTTTAGCGCCACCGGGAAGCCCAGCGTCATGGACGAGATCACCGCCTCGACCGCATTGGAGGCGCGCTCGCCCTTCGGCACCGGCAGGCCGGCCTTGATCAGCCTTTCCTTGGCTTCAGCCTCGTCCGGCGTCACGCGCCTGACTTCGGACGCGCCTGCCGCAGTTGTGTCGACAGGCTGCGCCTGCGGCTCGCGCCAGGCCCAGCCGATGAAGGCGGCGGCCTGGGCGGCGTCCATGGCTTCGGAAATGCCAAACAACGGCACCATGCCGCGCGCCATCAGGCCTGCAGTGTATTCCTCCGGCAGGTTCTCCGGCAGCGAGGAGACGATCGCGCCTTGCGCCTTGTTGGTCTTCAGCGCCGCTTCGAAGGCGCGCAGCGTCGCCCACCAGTCGACGTCCGAGCAGCGGTCGGGGCGCGGGAAGTCGAGCACCAGCATGTTCAGGTCGAAACCGCCCGACACCATGGCCGTGAAGGTGGCGGTCATCGCCGGCTCGTTGTTCCAGATGAAGGTGTGGTAGTCGAGCGGATTGGCGACCGCCACCAGCGGCCCGAGCGTCGATTTGACATGCGCGCGATGCTCGGCCGTCAGTGTTGGGAAATGCACCCAGCGCCCCTCGGCGCTGTCGGCCATCACGGACGCCTCGCCGCCCGAGCAGCTCATCGAGGACAACTTGTAGCCGGGCAACGGGCCGGTGATGTGCAAGAGCTTCAGCGCCTCGATGAAGGCTGGGATGGAATCGACGCGGGCTATGCCGAGCCGCTTCAGGAAAGCGCCGGAGGCGGCGTCCGAGCCCGCGAGCGAGGCGGTGTGCGACACCGTCGCCTGCCTTGCCTGTTCGGACCGCCCGACCTTCATGGCGATGATAGGCTTCTTCAGCTCGCGCGCCCGCGCCGCGAGCTTCTCGAAGCCCGCGACCGAATCGAAGGCCTCGATATGCAGGCCGAGCGAAGTGACGCGCTCGTCCTCGATCAGGCCGAGCGCCATTTCCGAAAGGCCGGTCTGGGCCTGGTTGCCCGCCGTCATTAGGAAGGCGATCGGCAGGCCGCGCTTCTGCATCGTCATGTTGATGGCGATGTTGGACGATTGGGTAATGATGGCGACGCCCTTGCCGCCTTCGGCCAGGCGGATGCCGCCATGCTGGTCGGGCCACAGCAGGGCGCCGTCGGCATAGTTGATCAGGCCGTAGCAGTTCGGGCCGATGATCGGCATCTGGCCGGCGGCGGCGACGAGTTCGGCCTGCAGCCGCTCGCCGTCCTCGTCATAGGCCTCGGTCTCCAGGAAGCCCGCCGCGAAGCAGACGGCACCGCCGGCACCGCGCTCAGCCAGCGCCTTGATTACGTCGATGGTGAGATGCCGGTTGACGCCGACAAAGGCGGCGTCCGGCGCGCCCGGCAGGTCGGCGACGGAACGGTACGCCTTGCGGCCGGCGACCTCGTCCTTGGTCGGATGCACCGGCCAGATTTCGCCGGCAAAGCCCATCTTGATTGACTGCGCCACGACGGCAGCGGCCTGCGCTCCGCCGAACACGGCGATCGATTTGGGGCGCAGGAGACGTTCGAGTTTATGCATGGTCATCTTTTCGTTTGAGCATGTTCCCGTCCAAAGCCCGATCCCGGCTCTGGCGCATCATGCTCTAAGCCCCGAACGGACGCAGCAGCGCCCGCGAAATAATATGTCGCTGAATTTCCGACGTGCCTTCCCAGATGCGCTCGACGCGGGCGTCGCGCCAGATGCGCTCCAGCGGCAGGTCGTCCATCAGCCCCATGCCGCCATGGATCTGGATGGCTTCGTCGGCGACGAAGGCGAGCATTTCGGTGGCCTTGAGCTTGGCCATCGCCATGTCCTGGTCGGTCACGGTGCCCTGATCGTACTTCCAGCCGGCTTCGAACACCATCAGGTCGGCGGCCTTCAGTTCCGTCGCCATGTCGGCGAGCTTGAAAGAGACGCCCTGGAACTTGCCGATCTGCTGGCCGAACTGCTGGCGCTGCGCGGCATATTCGATGGCATGCGACAGCGCCCGCTCGGCACGGCCGAGGCAGGTCGCGCCGACTTGCAGACGCGTGGCACCGAGCCAGGAATTGGCGACATCGAAGCCCTTGTGCACTTGGCCAAGCACCTGGCTTGCCGGCAGCCGGCAGTCGTCAAATTCGAGAATCGAGTTGGTGTAGCCGCGATGCGAGACATTGCGGTAGCCGTCGCGCACGGAAAAACCCTTGGTGCCCTTGTCGACGAAGAAGGCGGTGATCTTCTTGCGCATGCCGCGCGGCGAATCCTCCTCGCCCGAGGCCATGAAGACGATGGCGAAATCGGCAATGTCGGCGTGCGAGATGAAATGCTTGGTGCCGTTGAGCACCCAGTCGGACCCGTCCTGCACGGCGGTCGCCTTCATGCCGCGCAGGTCGGAGCCGGCACCGGGTTCCGTCATCGCCAGGCAATCCCACTTCTCGCCACGGATGCAGGGGAAGAGGTATTTCTCGCGCTGCTCCGGCGTGCCGGCGAGCAGGATGTTGGACGGGCGCGCCACGCAGGTCCAATGCAGCGCGTAATTGGCGCGGCCAAGCTCCTTCTCGTAGAGTAGCCAGCTCACCGTATCGAGGCCGGCGCCGCCGACATCGGCCGGCATGTTGGCGGCATAGAGCCCGGCTTCGATCGCCTTGCCCTTCAACTCATCGATCAGCTCGCGGCGCAGCACGCCGGTGCGCTCCACCTCACGCTCATGCGGGTAAAGCTCGTTCTCGACGAAGGCGCGCGTCGTCTCGACGATGAGCTTCTGCTCTTCCGAAAGACCGAAATGCATCGCCTCAGCCCTTCTTCTTGCCGCTCTTCTTCGCCTTGTCGGCCTTCCCGGCTTTTGCTGGCTTTTCAACCTTTGCCGGCTTGGCTGCCTCCTTCCCAGGCTTTGTCGCCTTGGCCTTTGCGACAGCCTTAGCTGGGGCCTTCTTCGCCGCCAGCTTGGCGAGCTCCCTAGTATAGTCCTTGTGCAGCGCGCCGGCGCCCCAGCCCTTGCCCTTGTTCTGCTTCGACAGCGCTTCCATGATCGCGACCAGATTGTCGTCGCGGATGCGCTCGAGCTCACGGATCGACAGGCCGTGCGCCTGCTCGTCCGACTGCGTGGCGATCAGGTCGACCAGCTCGTCGTTGAACTCCGGCACGTCCATCAGCTTCGTCCACGGCCATTTCAGGCAAGGCCCGAACTGCGCCATGAAGTGGCGCATGCCCGCCTCGCCGCCGGCGACGCGGTAGACCTGGAACATGCCCATCTGCGCCCAGCGCAGGCCGAAGGAATAGCGCATGATGTCGTCGAGTTCCTCGACGGTGCAGATGCCGTCCTTGACCAGCCACAGCGCCTCGCGCCATGCGGCTTCGAGCAGGCGGTCGCCGACGAAGGCTTCGATTTCCTTGCGCACCACCACCGGCTTCATGCCGATCGAGGCATAGAGCTCCTTGGCGACCTCGATCGCCTCCGGGAACGTCTGCTCGCCGCCGACGATCTCGACCAGCGGCAGGAGATAGACCGGGTTGAATGGGTGGCCGACCACCAGCCGCTCCGGATGCTTCTTCATCGCCACCTGCATGTCGGTCGGCTTGATGCCGGAAGTGGACGAGCCGACGATGGCGTTGGCCGGCGCATGCGCGTCGATCTCGGCCAATACCTTGTGCTTGAGGTCGAGCCGCTCCGGCACGCTTTCCTGGATGAAGTCGGCGTCGGCCACCGCTTCGGCGATGGTCTTGGCGAAGGTCAGCTTGCCTTCCTTGGGCAGGCCGCCGGGCAGCATCTGCTTATAGGCGCGGCGCGCGCCCTTCATCACCTCGCCGACCTTGCGCGACGCCTCCGGATCCGGATCGAAGATCGCGACGTCGATGCCATTCAAGAGCAGCCGCGCCACCCAGCCGGCGCCGATGACGCCGCCGCCTATGGCGGCAGCCTTGTTGATGATGCTCATGGTCAGGCTCCGGTTCTTGTCTTGGCTGTTTCGGGGTTGGTGAGGGCCACGCGCTCGCCGGCGCGGATCACTGCCGGGTCGTAGGCCTTGCGGGCGAACACTTCGAGCACGAAGGGTCGGAAGAAGTCGACCGGCAAAGTCTCGTAGTCGGGATCGAAGCTCGACTGGTCCCAGCGTTCGCAGAACTGGTCGCAATCGTCGAAATAGGGATGGCCGGCGAAGCGGTCGCGGGCATGCCGGTTGCCGCCCAGGTGATGCGCGTAATAGAGCCGCTGGAAATCGCCGTGCTTTTCCACCACCCAGGTGCATTGCTCGCGCACGAAGGGCTTCAGGATCGCAGCCGCATATTCGTCGTGGTTGTAGGGCGCGTAGATGTCGCCGATGTCGTGCAGCAGCGCCGAGACGATCCAGTCGGTGTCGGCGCCGTCCTGCCACGCGCGCGTCGCCGCCTGCAGCGAATGGCCGAGCCGGGTGATCTTGTAGCCGGAAAGGCCCTCATCCAGCTGCACGAGCGCATCCAGCAGCCGGTCGCCGGTCTTGGCGGCATAGTCGATCTCATGGGCGGTCAGGAATTCGTAGTCTTCCTTGTCGCCGTCCTTCATCGCGGTGAACTTGACGGTATCAGTCATCGCCAACTCCCGCCTTAAGCTGCGGCAGCTAGGGGCGCCCGCTTGGTGAGGTTGAGCTTCTTGCGCACTTCTTCCGGACCGAGGATACGGGCGCCGAGATTGGTGACGATGCTCGCCGCGCGCTCGACCAGCTGCGCGTTGGTCGCCAGAACGCCCTTGTCGAGCCACAGATTGTCCTCGAGCCCGACGCGGACATTGCCGCCGGCAAGCACGGCCGCAGCCGCATAGGCCATCTGGTTGCGGCCGATCGAAAAGGCCGACCAGTTCCAGGTCGAGGGCACGTTGTTGACCATCGCCATGAAGGTGTTGAGGTCGTCCGGCGCGCCCCATGGCACGCCCATGCAGAGCTGCACCAGCGCATCCGGGTTGAGGACCTTTTCCTCGACCAGTTGCTTAGCGAACCACAGATGTCCGGTGTCGAAGGCCTCGATCTCCGGCTTCACGCCCAGCGCCGTCATCATGCCGCCCATGGCGCGCAGCATGCCGGGCGTGTTGGTCATCACATAGTCGGCCTCGGCGAAGTTCATCGTGCCGCAATCCAGCGTGCAGATCTCCGGCAGGCACTGGCGCACATGCTCCATGCGATTGGTGGCGCCGCCCATGTCGGTGCCTTTTTCGTTGAGCGGCAGCGGCGCTTCCGGCGAGCCGAACACCATGTCGCCGCCCATGCCGGCGGTGAGGTTCAGCACCACATCGACATTGGCGTCGCGGATGCGTTCGGTCACTTCGCGGTAGAGATGCACGTCGCGGCGCGGCTTGCCGGTCTCGGGATCGCGCACATGGCAGTGCACGATCGCGGCGCCCGCCTTGGCCGCGTCGATCGCCGAATCGGCGATCTGCTTGGGCGAGCGCGGCACATGCGGGCTGCGGTCCTGCGTGCCGCCGGAGCCGGTCACGGCACAGGTAATGAAGACCTCACGGCTCATCGCGAGCGGCATGGTTTATCCTCCCAGATTCGATCTGCCATGCATGCCGCCAAGCGCGGAAGCCGTTGGGCTATGCACGGGATGGACTCAGAATGACCGACTTGTTGGAAACTGTTTTGCGTATTACGAAGCTCTCATGATAAAAAACGAAAAGCAGACCATCTTTCGGTCCGAGCGCGAAACTCTCAAGGTGACATTCCTGGTGTTCTCGGGCTCGTCGATCATGTGCGTGGCCTCGGCGGTGGACCCGCTGCGCGCCGCCAACCGCATCTGCGGCGAGACGCTGTTCGATTTCAAGCTGGTCTCGGTCACGGGCGAGGCGCCGGTCACCACTTGCGGCCTGCCGGTTGCCGTCAGTGGCCGCTTCGACGCCGCCGAGGCGACCGACATGCTTGTCGTCGTCGCCGGCTTCGGCACGCAGAATTATGCCACCTCGGCCCTGCTTGCCGGCTTGCGCCGCGCCGCGCGTGCCGCGCGTGCCTGCGGCGGCGTCGAGGCCGGCACCTGGCTGGTTGCGCGCGCCGGCCTGCTCGAAGGCCGCAGTGCCACCACGCATTGGGAGGACATGGAGGATTTCTCCGCCGCCTTTCCCGGCGTCGACGTCCGGCCGGACCGCTATGTCATCGACGGGCCGGTCTTCACGTCGGGCGGCGCCTCGCCGACCTTCGACCTGATGCTGCACCTGGTCCGCACCAGGCTCGGCATGGCGATCGCGCTCGATGTGGCAAGCGTCTTCATCTACGATCAGGCGCGCGCCGCGACAGATGCGCAGCCGCTGGTCTCGCTTGGCCGACTCGACGGCTATGATCCCAGGCTTGCCCAGGCTATCCGGCTGATGGAAGCGCATGTCGACCAGCCGCTCACCATAGACGCCGTGGCCAAACGCGCCGGCGTGACGGCGCGTACTTTGGAAAGCGTCTTCCGCAAATCAATCGGCGAGACGCCAGGCGCCTACTACCTCAGGCTGCGCCTCAGCGCCGCCCGCCGCCTGGTGGTCGACACGCGCATTGCCATGGCGGATATTGCCGGGCGGACAGGCTTTTCGTCCGCCGCGGCATTCTCCAGGGCATTTTCAAGAGCTTTCGGCGAGGCGCCGGTCAGGCTTCGCCGAGGGTAGCGCTTTCCAGTTAAGCGGCGGTCCGCCGCTCAGGCGGCGCTCTTGCGCTCGCCGGCGCCGTCGATCTGTGAGCGCATCTGTCTCGCCAGACGGATTTCAAAGCGGTTGCTGACGGCGCGATCCCATTCGGTCTTCGCGTCGTCGGTCGGCCGCGGCAGTGCCATCAGCCGGTCGATGATCGATCCGGTTTCGCCGGACGAGAGCAGGGCGTCGATTTCGCTTTCGTGCTGCATATCGGTTCGCCTCCTTCTTCTTCACCCGCCACAGGAGCCACGTTTATACGAGTTCCGTGACGGCTGTTTGAAGGCAAGAACGAGGTGATTGAGGGGCAGTACGGGGCAAAGTTTTGTCGCGTGATTCCGCCCTCGCGAATGCAGTTTTCAGGCCTGCCCAGCGTCCCGACAGCTGGGACGCGAGGCAGGCTGCCGTTCTTTAGACATACCTGTTGACGATATTTTCCAGCAGCTCCTGCCGGCCGGAGCGCGGCTGCGGCTCGATCTTCTTCTTCACCACGCGTTCGGCGATCTCTTCCAGCGTGCGCTTGCCCGAAAGCATGGCCTTGCCTTCGGCGGTGTTCCAGCCGGCATAGCGCTCGGCGAGCGGGCCGGACAGCGCCTTGTCCTCGATCATCTTCGCCGCTGCCTTCAGGCCGCGCGCGCAGGCATCCATGCCGCCGATATGGCCGATCAGGAGGTCGTCCGGGTCGAGCGACTGGCGCCGGAGCTTGGCGTCGAAATTGGTGCCACCGGTCTTGAAGCCGCCGCCCAGCAGCACCTGGTAATAGGCCAACGCCATTTCCGGCACGTTGTTGGGGAACTGGTCGGTATCCCAACCCGACTGATAATCGTTTCGGTTCATGTCGATCGAACCGAAGACGCCCAACGCGTTGGCCAGCGCCAGTTCGTGCTCGAAGGAATGGCCGGCCAGGATCGCGTGGCCCTGCTCGATGTTGAGCTTGACCTCCTTCTCCAGCCCGAAGCGCTTGAGGAAGCCGTACACCGTGGCGACGTCATAGTCGTACTGGTGCTTGGTCGGCTCCTGCGGCTTCGGCTCGATCAGGATCGTGCCCTTGAAACCGATCTTGTGCTTGTAGTCGACAACGAGGTTGAGGAAGCGGCCGGCCTGCTCCTGCTCGCGGGCGAGGTCGGTGTTGAGCAGGGTCTCATAGCCCTCGCGCCCTCCCCACAGCACATAATTCTCGCCCTTCAGCTTCTTGGTGACGTCGATGCATTTCTTCACCGTCGCCGCCGCATAGGCGAACACATCCGGGTCGGGGTTGGTGGCCGCGCCCGACATGAAGCGGCGGTGCGAGAACAGGTTCGCCGTGCCCCAGAGCAGCTTGACGCCGGTCTTCTTCATCTTGTCGGCAAAATAGTCGGTGATCTCGTCGAGGCGCGCAGCGCTTCCGGAGAAATCCTTGCCTTCCGGACGCACGTCGGCGTCGTGGAAGCAGAAATAGGGCGCTCCGAGCAGCGAGAACATCTCGAAGGCGACATCGGCCTTGAGCTTGGCCAGTTCCATCGTGTCGATACCGCCCGGCTTGGCGAACCAGGGGCGGTCGAAGGTCTGGCCGCCGAACGGGTCGCCGCCCGGCCAGGCAAAGGAATGCCAGTAGGCGACGGCGAAGCGCAGATGATCTTCCAGCCGCTTGCCGGCCACCACCTCGTCCGGGTTGTAGAAACGATAGGCCAGCGGATTGGTCGAATCCGGCCCCTCATATTTGATCTTCTTGATGTCGCCGAAAAATCCGCTGCTCATGGTTTCCTTCCTCTCCGGGTGCATGCGCCCGATTACCTCAGGCGTAATTGGTTTGGCTCGTTGGCGGCGCGAAAAGGGTCATGTCGAAACGATCCAACGAAGGAGCATGACAATGACCGACCTCAATATGATCGCCCGCAACTACATCGCTGCCTGGAACGAGAGCGATGCGACCCGCCGCAAGGCGTTGCTCGAAGCGACTTTCACCAGCGATGTCAGCTATCGCGACCCGGTCATGCAGGGCGACGGCCATGAGGGCATCGCGGCACTGATCGACGGCGTGCAGCAGCGCTTCGCCGGCTTCCGCTTTTGGCTGAAGGGTGAGCCGGACGGTTTCGCCGACAAGATACGTTTCTCGTGGAATCTCGGACCCGAAGGTGTTGAGTCCGTCATCGAAGGCACCGACATCGGCGTCATCGAGAACGGGCGGTTGAAGAGTGTCACCGGATTTTTGGACAAGGTGCCGGCGCAATGAGGGTAGCCGGGTAAGGGAGGCGCGAGGCACCCCCCTCCGGCCTGCCGGCCATCTCCCCCGCAAGGGGGGAGATTGGCTGTCACCCAGCTCTTCGCCAATCGCCAGCGTTGACAATAGTGCGGCGCCGGAGCTGCTAATCTCCCCCCTTGCGGGAGAGATGCCCGGCAGGGCAGAGGCCTCGCGCCTGCTCACTCAGTTACAGCCCTTATCGCCGGATAAAGCGCTCGATACCTCTGATAGGCATCTGAGAAAGCCCCACCATGCCCGGCATCCGGCTCGATCGTCGCATCGGTAGCCGGCGCGGTGCACACCGCAAGCGGATCGGCCCCCGTCGCGGCGATCAACCCAAGCCGAGCCGCCCCGAAAGCCGCGCCGAAATCGCCGTCGGCGGGAATATCGACCGGCACCTGCAGCGCGGTGGCGATCGCCTTCAGCCAGTAGCGCGAGCGCGAGCCGCCGCCGATCGCGGTGACCCGGCTCAATGTCGTACCGGCCGTTTTCAGCGCTTCGAGACTGTCACGGAAGGCGAAGGCGACGCCTTCCAGCACCGCCTGAGTCAACACGGCCCGGCTCGATTGATGCGCCAGCCCGGTGAAGGAGCCGCGAATGGCCGAGTCATTGTGCGGCGTGCGTTCGCCCGAAAGATAGGGCAGGAAGGTGACACCCGTCGGCGCCTTGAGCTTGTCGCCGAGCTCGCCGGTCAGGTCGCCGGCGTTTTTTCCCGTGATTTCCGACAGCCAGTTGAGCGAATCGGTGGCCGACAGGATCACGCCCATCTGATGCCAGGTGTTGGGCAGCGCGTGGCAGAAGGTGTGCACCGCGCTTTCCGGGTTGGGCAAATAGGAGGCGTTGGCCGCAAACAGCACGCCCGACGTGCCAAGCGATACGAAGGCGTGCCCGGCGCCGACCGTGCCCATGCCGCAGGCCGAGGCCGCATTGTCGCCGGCGCCGCCGGCAACCGGGATGCCCGCCGCGATGCCCCATTTGGAAGCGAGCTCGCCGCGCAGCCCACCGGCCTTGGCGGTGCCTTCGACCAGCGACGGCATCTGTTTTTCGTCGAGTGACGTCGCCGCCAGCAGTTCCGGTGCCCAGCGGCGCTCGCCGACATCCAGCCAGGACGTGCCGGCCGAATCCGACATTTCCGAAATATGCTCGCCGGTCAGCCAGAGCCGCAGATAGTCCTTCGGCAAGAGCACCTTGGCCACCCTGGCAAAGATTGCCGGCTCGTTGTTCTTCACCCAGGCAAGCTTCGGCGCCGTGAAGCCCGGGAAAACGATGTTGCCGGTGAGCTTGCGGAAGCGCGGATCGGAATCGAGCGCCGCCGCCTCGACATGGCTGCGCGTATCGTTCCACAGGATGCAGGGGCGCAGCACCTTGTCCGATTGATCGAGCAGGGTGGCGCCGTGCATCTGGCCGGAAAGGCCGATGCCTTCGACCGCCGCAAGCTCTTTCGGGTGTGAAGCCTTGAGTTCGGCAATCGCCGTTTCGCAGGCCTCGATCCAATGCGACGGGTCCTGCTCCGACCAGCCGGGATGCGGTCGCGAGACATCGAGCGAGCCATGGCCGGAACCGATTACCTTCTGGCCGCCGTCGATCAGCAGCGCCTTGACGCCCGAGGTGCCCAGGTCGAGGCCGAGATACATGATTTCCTCCCATTGCCATTAATTTTTTCGGATCTCGAAAAAATCTGGCTTGGCCAGTTTTTAGGACAAGATCCGTCCCGGGTCAATTCTCAGACAAATTGGATGCCCGCCGCAGGAACAACGCCGACAGCGGGCTGTCGGGCCGGGCGAGCTGCCGCTCCGCGGTCAGCGCCCCCGCGAGCGCCTTGTCGCCGGCGCGCAACGCGGCCTCGATCAGGGTCAGGTCGATCACGTCGCGTTGCGCGTGACTGCCGCCAAAACGATGCGCGATTGAGCGTATCGGCCGGATCAGCCGCACGGCCTCATCGTACTTTCCCTCGCCGAAGGCCTTGATCGCGAGCGTCAGCGGATGGCCGACATCGCGCGTGAAGGCCGCGTTGTCGTCGCTGCCACGCATCGCTTCGCGCTGCGCCTCGAGCAGCGTCTTCGCCGGTGCCTCCAGCCCGGCGCCGACAAAGGCCATCATCGCGTGCGCGTCGTTGAAGGCGTAATTGCCGGCGGCGGCTTTCGGGATCCAGTTGGCGGCGAGTGCCGCCCAGCGGTCGCCGACATCGACGCCGCCGAGATGGAGACGCCACAGGATAGCCGACGCATCGACCATGTTGAGCGCCAATGTCGAGCGCGCCCCATAGATCGGTCCATCGTAGAGGTTGAGCACCTCGTCGGTTTCGCCGAGATCGTAGTGGAACAGCGCCAGGTGCCACCAATTGTGGATCTGGAGAAAACTCTCTTTCGACCAGGCCTCCGGGTTGGCGCGCATCCAGGCGATGCCGTCTTTCTGCCGGCTTTGCATTTCCATGACATGCGCCACCGCGTGCTGCGCCCAGCCGTCGCGCGGTTCGATCTCGATGGCTTGCCGGCCGAAGGACTCGGCGCGGGCATAGTCGCCCATTTCCTCCAGCCCGAAAGCCTGCATGCCGAGAACGGCGTGGTAGCCAGGCATGCCCTTCTGCCAGGCCGGCAGTGCCCGGCCGATGCGGTCGCGAAGCATGCGCGCATTGCCGGTGAAGAAATCGATCTGATGCCCAACCTGCAGCGCAAGCGCATCGCGCGGATTAACGATCGCGATATCCTCCAGGATACACGCGGCCTCATGCCAGCGTCCGTCGGCAAGATGACCAAGCGCCGCGACATGCGCCGCTTCGCGCGCGGTGGCGGCAAGGGGCAGCGCCGCCTGATGGCTTGACCTGGCGACCGCCGTCGCGTCCCGCTCGGTTGCGAGGCCGAACAGGTAACCTTTGAACACATGCGCCATGACAAAGGCCGCGTCATCGGCGATGGCGCGGTCGATCGAGCCGACCGGATCGCCGATGAAGCATTGCAGCTCGTGCACGGCGCGGGCGTAGGATGAGAACCCGGCTTCGGTCGCGCCCGAGTAAGCCAGGCCGAATGCGTCCTTCAGCGCCATTGGGTGTCCTTCGATGCTAGCAAATCGGCTCTCCGGAGCCCGATCCTAAGGCATCGCCATCCAAGCCGCCAAGTCGTGGTCGATAGTGCTTCCGGCCTGCCGGGCTGCGCGCCGGCTCAATTGCTGGAGCGCAGCGCCACCGTAGCGATGCCGGCGCCGACCAGCAGCGTGCCGCCGGCGCGGTTGAAGATGCGGATGGTCCTCGGGTTGCGCACGATCGCGCGGGCCCGCGACGCAATCAGCGCATAGCCGAAGGCGTTGGCGAAGGCCAAGGTCAGGAAAGTCGTCTCGAAGACCAGCATCTGCGTCCAGAAGTCGGCGTGCCGGTCGAGGAACTGCGGCAGGAAGGCAACGAAGAAGGTGATGCTCTTCGGGTTCAGCGCCGTCACCAGCCAGGCATGCCCCATCATTCTTGACGCCGAGACCGCGTCGGTGCGCGGCTCGGCTTTAAGCGCGCCGCCGGCGCGGAACAGCTTTATGCCGAGGTAGATCAGGTAGCCGGCGCCGATCACCTTGAGCACGGTGAACACCGTGGCCGAAGCCGCCAGCAGCGCGCCGATGCCGAGCATCGACAGCGTCATCGCGGTGAAGTCGCCAAGTGCCACGCCCACCGCCATCGGCAGCGCGGTGCGCCAGCCCTGGCCCAGCGCATAGGAGACGACCAAAAGGATCGTCGGGCCCGGAATGACGAGAAGGATGGAAGAGGCGGCGGCGAAGGCGGCCCAGTTTTCGAAGGACATTTCCCTGCTCCTTGAGCGCAAAGAACAGGATAAATCCCGGGGCCGTTGGGAATGTAAAGAGGCTGTGCGGAAAATCTTCCGCATGCCCCTGCGCCTTTGCGGGCCGATCAAGCAACCCTTGGTTAGGGTTAAGTTCGGGTTCGGCACTTTCACGCTTTATCAACCATGACTGGTGAAAATGCCGTTATCCGGCCGGACCGTGCTTCCCGCCGGCAGCGTAGGGTTTGGTGTATGCGCGAGTTGCCGCAAGGTTTGACGCCGCCTTCCAATGGCGCCGCAATCGATACCGAAATTCAGCTTTCCCGCCGCGCCGTGCTCTCCGGCGTCGGCGCCATGGCGCTGCTGGGCCTTGCCGGCTGCAGCACGACCGACACGCTCGACCTGCCGCAAATGCAGCTCGACAACACCGTCACCGGTTCCGTGCCGCCGATGCGTCCGGCGATCAGTGTCGACAAGAACATCACCGACCCGGACGTCATGTACGCCTCGCTCACCGATGGCGGTTTCGAGGTGCCGGCGGTGCCGTGGCAGAAGGTCAAGCCGCAGTTCCGCCGCCAGATCGTCGTCGACAAGACCGGCGAGGCGCCCGGCACCATCGTCGTGCATCTCGAGGAGCGAATGCTCTATCTGGTGCAGCCGGGCGGCGACGCCATCCGCTACGGCGTTGGCATCGGCAAGGACGGTTTCCGCTGGTCGGGCCGCGCCAACATCCAGTATGGCCGCGAATGGCCGGTGTGGACGCCGCCGCCGGAGATGATCCAGCGCAAGCCGGAACTGGTGAAGTGGCAAGGCGGCCAGCCCGGCGGCCTCACAAATCCGCTCGGCGCCCGCGCCCTCTACATCTACCAGAACGGCAAGGACACCGGCTACCGCATCCATGGCTCGCCCGAATGGTGGAGCATCGGCCAGGCCATGTCCTCGGGCTGCGTGCGTCTGATCAATCAGGACATCATCGACCTCTACAGCCGCGTGTCCAAGAAGAACCCGGTCGTCGTGGTCTGATTGCTCGTCAGTCCACTCTTCCGTTGCGCGATGCCGCAAGACAGGCGAAGGTGCCGTGAAAACCTTCGCCTCGGGAGATAAAAGGCATGGCTGGAACCTTCGTCATCGCGCAGGGCGGCGGCCCCACCGCTGTCATCAACCAGACGGTCGTCGGCGCCACGCTGGAAATCCGTAGGCGTCACCCCGGCGCCAGGGTGCTGGGTTCGATCCATGGCGTGCGCGGCATCCGCGACGGCAATTATGTGGATCTCTCCGCCATCCCCGAGGACAGGCTGAGGCTGATCGCCGGCACGCCGAGCGCCGCCCTTGGCTCGACTCGAGACAAGCCGGACGCAGCCTATTGCGAGGTCATCCTCAACGGCCTGAAAAAGGCCGGCGCCGATGCCTTCATCTATATTGGCGGCAACGACACCTCGGGCACGCAGCAGATCCTGACCGATGCCGCGGGCGGCTCGATCGCCTTCGTCCATGCGCCCAAGACCATCGACAACGACCTCGAGGAGAACGACCACACGCCGGGTTTCATCTCGGCCGCCGAATTCGTCGCCGGCGCGTTCCTGTCGGTCGATCTCGACTTCCGCGCTTTGCCGGGCATCTATGTCGGCATCGTCATGGGCCGGCATGCCGGCTTCCTCACCGCCGCCGCGGCCGCCTGGCAGCTCGATCCCGACAGCGGCCCACATCTGGTCTATGTGCCGGAGCGCGCCTTCTCGGCCGAGCGCTTCATCGAGGAGGTGCGTGAAAAGCTGGATCGCCACAAGCGCTGCATCGTCGCCGTCTCGGAAGGCGTCAGCACCGCTGATGGCAAGGCGCTGGTCGAAAGCCTGGTGCCGCCGGAAAAGCTCGAGCGCGACCAGCACGGCAACGTCAAGCTGTCGGGCAGCGACCTGCCGGCGGCGCTGGAGCGGGCTCTGGCCGAAGGCCTGCCGGGCAAGCGGGCGCGGGTCGACGCGCTGGGCTATATGCCGCGTGGCTATGTCGGCGCGATCAGCGCTGTCGACGCCAAGGAGGCTTTCGATGCCGGCGCCTTCGCAGTTGCCGTCGCCGACGAAGGCGGCGGCTCCGTCGCGCTGCAATATGACGGGTCGAAAACCGTGTTGAAGAAAGTGCCGCTGAAGGCGGTGGCGGGCAAGACCCGCCACATGCCCGACGATTTCATGCAGCCGGACGTCAACCAGCTTTCGGAGTCCGGCATGGCCTATCTCAGGCGGTTGGTGCCGGAGAAATACAAGGTCGGGAAGCCGTTTGTCTGATGGGCAGTCCGATGCCCGAGCTTATGGTTGGCGACTGGTTCGGCAAGGCGAACGTCGATGCCGCCACGACGATGCTGACCGAGCCCTTCGTGCATGATTTCGTGCGCGCCAACATCTGGCATTTGAAGGGCCGCGACGCGGACCTTCTGGTTGACACCGGCATGGGCATTCGTCCGCTGGCGCCAGAGGTCGACACGCCGCCCGGCAAGCCGCTCATCGTCGTCGCCACACATATCCATCTCGACCATGTAGGCTCGCTGCACGAATTTCCTCTCAGGATGGGACCGAAGGACAGCGCGGCGCAGTTCGCCAGCATGGATGATGCCGTCACCTACGCCTACATGTTCCACAATCTCGACGGCGCCGTCTCGAAGCTGCCGGCGCCGGGCTGGAAGGTGGCTGACTATCGCATTCCGTCCGCGCCGCTGACCCGCGCGCTCGACGAGGGCGACGTCATCGATCTCGGCGATCGGAAATTCCGTGTGCTGCACCTGCCCGGGCATTCGCCGGATTCGATCGCGCTTTTCGACGAGACCGATGGCCTCTTCTTCGCCGGCGATACGATCTATGACGGCATGCTGATCGACGACCTGCCGGATTCGGACCGCACGGCCTATTGCCGGACCATGCAGCGCCTGCTCGACCTGCCGATCCGCATCGGCCATGGCGGCCACGGTCCAAGCTTCGACGGCGCCAGAATGCGCGGAATTGCCTCCTCCTATCTGCGTCGGCGGGAACGGTTCGTGAGCGGCCTCTGAATTAAATCTTTGTAAGGTCACCCAAAGGCCCTGATTCGGGCCATTCCGCGTCCTAAATCTTGATTGTCGATCCGGCCGGCTGCCATGTGCGGCGAGGCAGGCATTTCCCGGTCGCCGACACGTCGACGGGCGCTCCCCAGAAGCGCCTGCGGCGCTGGATCAACCACTCGCCCGGACAGAACGACCATGTCACCATCAAGCATTCTTCGCAGACATCGCGTCGCCGCCCTGCTGGGCGCCGCGCTGATCATTTCGCCCGTCGTCGTTTCCTTTGCCCAGAGCGATGCGAGCCTCAGCACCGTAGCCGCGACGACCCAGACCCCAGTCGCCGGCATCACGGCCCCGAACGGCTCTTTCGCCCCGGTCATCGCCGTTACCAAGCCGGCCGTCGTCACCATCACTTCGATCATGAAGGCGCAGCCACAGCCGGGTAATGACGGTTCACCGCTCGGCGGCAATGTGCCATTCGACCAGTTCTTCCAGCAGTTCTTCGGTGACCAGGGCATGCCGATGCCGCGGACGCCGCCGCAGCAGCAGGGGCAGCGCTCCGAGGCGCTCGGCTCCGGCTTCATCGTCGGCGCGGACGGCACCATCGTGACCAACAATCACGTCATCGATGGCGCAAGCTCGATCAAGGTGACGCTCGACGACGGCACCGAGCTTCCCGCCAAGCTCGTCGGGCACGACGCCAAGAACGATCTCGCGGTGCTCAAGGTCAAGGCCGACAAGCCGCTGCCGACCGTCAAATGGGGCGATTCCAGCAAGCTGATGACCGGCGACCAAGTGCTGGCGATCGGCAATCCGTTCGGCATCGGCACCACCGTCACCGCTGGCATCGTCTCGGCGCGTGGCCGCGACCTGCATAGCGGGCCGTTCGACGATTTCATCCAGATCGACGCGCCGATCAACCACGGCAATTCCGGCGGTCCGCTGGTCGACGTCAACGGCAATGTCATCGGCATCAACACCGCCATCTATTCGCCCAATGGCGGCAGCGTCGGCGTCGGTTTTGCCATCCCGTCGGACCAGGCGCAGAAGGTCGTCGCCAAGCTGATGAAGGGCGGCGACATCGAATACGGCTATCTCGGCGTGCAGATCCAGCCAGTCACGCCGGATGTCGCCAGCGCCATCGGCCTCGACCATCCGGGCGGCGCGCTGGTTTCCCAGGTCACCGACGGGTCGCCGGCGGCCAAGGCCGGCATTGAAACCGGCGATGTCATCACCGGCTTCGGCGGCCAGGAAATCAAGGATCCCAAGGACCTGTCGCGCGCCGTAGCCGACGTGTCGCCCGGGGCTAAGGAAACCGTCAATATCTGGCGCAAGGGCAAGGCGATGCAGATCTCCGCCGATGTCGGCCGCAACGCCGAAGATCAGAAGACGGCGTCGAACGGCAATGAAGGCCGCAGCCCGTCGGCCGGACAGGGCTTGCGCGTTCCCTCGCTAGGCCTCGGCCTGACCGACCTCACGCCCGATATCCGCGACCAGCTCAATCTTGCCGGCAACCAGCATGGCGCGGTTGTCGAGCGGGTCAATCCGGACAAGGCGGCTTCGGCGGCCGGCATCCAGCCGGGCGATGTCATCGTCGGCGTCGACCAGACGCCGGTAAGGACGGCCAGGCAAGCCAATCAGGCGATCGCCGAGGCCGGCAAGTCCGGCAAGAAGTCGGTGCTCCTGCTGATCGATCGCGGCGACGCGCAGATCTTCGTCGCCGTGCCCTTTGCCGCCGGCTGAGAAGCGCTTCGACAAGGCCCGCCGGCATCTCCGGCGGGCCTTGCCTCAAGATTTCTGTTGCCCGCCGAGGCGTATTCGAGAACACTCCCCGCATCGTCCCACCGGTGCAGGAAGGCGTCTCCATGGTCACGCGCGGCTTCTTTTCCGGACGACGCCCTCCTTCCGACACCGACGCGCGCATTCCCCCCGGCCAGTATCTGGAGCAGGGCTTTCCCGTGCTCTCGGCCGGGCCGACGCCGCGCGTGCGCACCGAGGACTGGTCCTTCACGCTCAAGCAGGGTCCCAAGCCGATCAAGAAATGGAACTGGGCCGAGTTCAACGCCTTGCCGCAAAGCAAGATGACACGCGACATCCATTGCGTGACGGCCTGGACAAAATTCAACACGCCCTGGCAGGGCGTCATGATCGACGACATCCTCGCCGACGCCGGCATCGAGCCGCCGACCGCCTACACGCTGGCGCTGTCCTTCGACGGTTACTCCACCAATGTCCCGACCAAGGACCTCGTCACGGGCAAGGCGATGGTGGCGCTGCTCTATGAGGGCAAGGCGATCACGCCCGATCATGGCGGGCCGGCACGGCTATTGGTGCCGCATCTCTATTTCTGGAAATCGGCCAAATGGGTGAACGGCCTGCAGTTCACCGAGCGCGACGAGCCGGGCTTCTGGGAGCTGCGCGGCTATCATATGTATGGCGACCCCTGGCGCGAGCAGCGCTATTCCAGCGACCCGTGAGGGGCGATCCGTGAGCAGCAATCGATGACCGCCGAGCCGTCGCCGCAGTCGCCCTGGCAGGCAGCCACGATCACCCGCATCGAAAAGCGCACGCCGCGCGTCACCAGCTTCTGGTTCCAGCCGTCGCGACCTTTCACCCATCTGGCGGGCCAGCATGTCGATATCAGGCTGACGGCCCCGGACGGCTATCAGGCGCGCCGTTCCTACTCCATCGCTTCGGCGCCGGAAGCAGGCGGCGGCGTCGAGCTGGCGATCGAGCGTCTCGACGACGGCGAGGTCTCGCCCTTCTTCCACGACGTAGCCGCCGTCGGCGACGAGATCGATCTGCGCGGGCCGCTGGGCGGCCATTTCATCTGGGAGGAGGGTGACGGCGGCCCGATCCTCCTGGTCGGCGGCGGCTCGGGCGTCGTGCCGCTGATGGCGATGGTGCGTCATCGCACGCTGCGCAACAAGGCGGTGCCGGTCGCGCTGGTGTTCTCGGCGCGGATCTGGGACGAGGTCATCTTCCGCGACGAGCTGATCGGCTTGGACGACCGGCTTGACGGATTCAACCTGGTGCTGACGCTGACCCGTGAGCCGGCGAGGCGCCCCTCCGACTATTCTCGGCGCGTCGACGCCCGCATGATGGCGCAGGCCGCCGAGCGCCTGCCGAAGGCGCCGAGGCTCGCCTATGTCTGCGGCTCGAATCCGTTCGTCTCAGCCGCCGCCGACGCCTTGATCGGCGCCGGTGTACCGGCGGAAATCATCCGCACCGAGCGCTACGGGGTTTAGAAGCATGATCCCGAAAAGTGGAACCGGTTTTCGGAGGGGATCATGCTCCGACAAAGAGCTGGATCAGCATGGCGATTCAACGAAACGTCATTCTGATCCAGCGCGCCGATTGCTCGGCGAGAGTTCGCCAGGAGACGCGTCCTGGCACTGAACGGCGGTTCGGCAGGGCAGCGGCCGGCGAGGGTGATCCGACAACGGGTCCTCGCCTCGACCGACAAGCCTTCAGGCCTCGATGTCCAGCGCCGACAACGGCCTCGAGCAGCAGGCCAGGATATAGCCGTCATCGATCTCGTGATCGAGGATGCCGCCATTGTGGCTCATCGAGACCGCGCCCGAGACCTTTTTCACCTTGCAGGTTCCGCAGAGGCCGAACTCGCAGGCCGCAGGGATCCTGACGCCGGATGCGCGCGCCGTCTGCAGCACGGTCTGTCCGGCGACGCATTCCGCATCGACGTTTGAAAGCGAAAAGCGGACCGGCGTCACCGCCTCGGCGAGTGGCTTGGCCTCGTCACCGGCCGGCATCGCGAACGGCGCCGGGACTTCTTCCACGGTCGGCGCCGCGAAGCTCTCCTGATGGTAGCGGCTCATGTCGAAGCCGGCAGCCTCCAGCATCTGCCGCACGGCGCGCATGAAGGGGTCAGGCCCGCAGCAGAAGATCTCCCGCTCGCGGAAATCGGGCGCCAGAAGCGGCAGCCGGATAGCATCGATGCGGCCCATATGGCCGAACCAGCCCTCACGGCTCGACCTTTCCTCGATCATGAAACCGAGCGACAGGCCGGGCATGCGGCTGCCGAGCAGTTCGAGCTCCTTGCGGAAGATGATCTCTTCCGGCCGGCGCGCGCAGTTGACGAAGCCGACATCGGTCCAGGGCGCGCAGTCGTTCAGCCAGCGCAGCATCGACATCATCGGCGTAACGCCGGATCCGGCCGAAATGAACAGATATTTGGCCGCCGGATGGCTGTGCAGCGAGAAATCGCCGGCCGGCCCGTAGGCTTTCACATGGACGCCGGGCTTCAGATTGTCGAACATCCAGCGCGTGCCGACGCTTCCGGCCTGCGCTTTGACCGTCACAGAGATCGAGAACGGTCGCGACGGCGAGGACGACAGCGTGTAGGTGCGCATCAGCGGCCCGTCGGCCGTAGGCAATTCCAGCGTCACGAACTGCCCGGGCTTGTAGCGGAACCAGGTCTGATTGTCGGAGCGGAAGGTGAACGTCTTCACTTGCGGCGCCTCGTCGCTGACGCCGATCACTTCCAGCACCTGCAGCCTGTCGTTCCAGGGCGCCATCTCGTCGAGATGGCGATAGAGGCCGAGATCCGTCATCGCGTTCATCTCCTCAGCCCTCAGGCGACGCTGCGCAGCGCCGGGCGACCGTCTTCGGCGAGGCGCGGGCCGATGAAGGAGGCGTACCACTCGACGAACTGGATGACGCCACCCTCATGCAGCGCGGAATAGGGACCGGGCTCGTACGCCGGAGACAGGATGCCGAGCGCGTTTTCCTCCACGATTCGGCGGTCCTGATCGTTGGTCTCGGTCCAGACATGGGTGAGTTCTGTCAGATCGTAGTCGACGCCTTCCGCCGCGTCCTTGTGGACCAGCCATTTCGTCGTCACCGCGGTCTCGGTGGCGCTGATCGGCAGCACACGGAAGGTGACGGCATGGTCGATGAGGATGTGATTCCACGTGGTCGGATAATGGTAATGCATCAACGTCCCGATGCGATCGGCGGCGACGCCGGCGGACAGGTTTTTCGCCACGGCGCGCTTGCCGTTCATCGTGTAGCTAACGGCGTCGCGCAGCAGCGGTGCGCGCGTGGCGCGATATTGCCCGGCCGGATCGATCCGAAACCGGCTCGGCAGACCCGCCGCCTCGCATTTCGCCCAGTGCGCAAGGATTTCCGGGTCGCTGTCGGCGCCCTGCACACCTGTCACAGTCGGCGCTTCCGGGAAAGTCTTGCACAGTTCCGGATGGTTGCCGGCGCAATGATAGCACTCGCGGTTGTTTTCCCAGACGAGCTTCCAGTTGCCCTTTTCGATGATCGTCGATTCGAATGCGACCTTCGCCTCGCTCAACCGGTGCGGCAGGAGATAGGGTTCGATCATGGCGCGCATCGGCGCGAAGTCGGCCGGATCCTTTGCCAAACAAATGAAAATGTAGCCGCCGACGCTCTCGCAGGCCACGGGCCTCAGGCCGAACTGGCTTTTGTCGAAACCTTCCGCCATTTGGCGGGCAAACAGCAGCCGCCCGTCGAGTTCGTAAGTCCACTGATGGTAGGGACAGACCAGCTTGGCGGCAGTCCCCCTGTCGGTGTTGCACACGCGGCTGCCGCGATGCCGGCACGAGTTATGGAAAGCGTTGATCCTTCCCTTCTGGTCGCGGACCAGCACCACCGGATAGTCGCCGATCTGAACGGTGATGTAGCTGCCTGGTTTCGGCAGCTCGCAATCATGGCCGATGAACAACCAGTCGCGATACCAGATCAGCTCCATGTCGAGCTTGAAATAGTCGGGATCGGTGTAGAAGGGCTGCTCAAGCGAGTAGCCCGGCTTGCGGCTCTGCAGGAGCCTCAGCATCTCGTTACGCGCATCCATGTCCTGTCCTCGCATCAAGGGCTGAACTGGTGGTGATGGAGAAGAACGATCGCCACCGGCAGGGCCGGGCACGCGCCGTCCGCCTCTTGACCGCCCACCGCGATCAGTCGGGTTCAAAATGCCTCTGGCTGGTTTCCGGGCTTTGGAGCTGCCCTCGCGGGCGGTCGCAACACCTTCCCAGGCCCCTGGCCCAGTGGTCTCCCGTTGCGACTTCACTCCACCACCGTTGCGGGGGCAGCGCCGGATTTCGACCGGCTTCCCAATTCTCCGCCTCGTCGCGGCGAGGCGGCACCTGAGATGGCCTGATCTAACCACGACAGCCGGTTTTCCGTCGGCATGAAAACGACATCCCATCCATGCGGCGCGACAATAGGCGCCGTGTTCACGGTGCCGATTCCCGTCCCTTTCGCCTTGCCCTCCGGCTTCCGGGGCGAGGTTCGGGAGGGCTTTGATGGTTAATAGTATCAAAAAGTGACTATTAGCAGATTCTAAAATCGAACCGAACGGTTCGTTTCTGTTGACGGTGCGTGCAGAACGTTGTGAACGTCGGTGCTCGGACACACTTGGTGAGCCAACTGTCGAACTCAAATAACTTACTGATTTTATAGCATAAAAATTCGATCATAGGCATGCTTATGAAAACTTCAAGAGGCGGGTTCATGGTCCAGACGAAAAAACTTCGTGATTGGAATTCGGCAGTTGGCTCACCCAGATGAGCGCTGTCCGAACGACGCGATTTCATCCCCAAGACACGCCGCTAGACGGACTGAATAAAGATACTGGAGTAGCAAAAATGAAAAAGATTGTTCTCACTGCCGCGGCCCTTCTGGCGATTTCCGGCAGCGCCTTTGCCGGTAGCGACAATTATGGTTCGCAGGCTGCCAATCCGCCGGCCGCCACGGTCGACTCTTCTTACACCGCGTCGGTCCGCAAGTCCGAACCGGCTGAACAGAAGCCTGTCACCACGGGCGCCGACCACAACCTTTTCGGTAACAACTAACAGCCGACTTCGAACGGCGACGGGTTTGCCCGTCGCCTCGGTCGGATCAGGAAATTCAGGAGCACGAAAATGAAGAAGATCGTTCTTGCCGCCGTCGCCTTTTTGGCCGTTTCCGGCACCGCCTTTGCCGGTAGCGATAACTACGGTTCCAACGGCGCCCACCAGCCGGCCGTCGCGGTCGACTCGTCCTATACGGCATCTGTGAACAAGTCGAACTCGGCTGCCGCGCAGAAGCCTGTCACCACGGGCGCCGACCACAACCTTTTCGGCAACAACTAACAGCCGACTTTGAACCGGCGACGGACCCGTCCGTCGTCTCGGATCAAGAAATCCAGGAGTACGTAAAATGAAAAAGACTATTCTTGCCACCGCGGTTCTCATGGCGGTTTCCACGGCTGCTTTTGCGGGTAGCGATAACTACGGCAACAGCGGCGCCAACCAGCCGGCTCCCGCCGTGGATACGACCCGCACCTCGTCGATCGGAACCGACTCGCCTGTCTACAAGCTGCTGAATTCGTCGAGCGACGCGCAGAAGTCGGCTCCGCAGGGCAGCGACCGGGATCACTTCGGCAATCATTAACAGCCGACCGTGATTTTTGAAAACAGCAGCGGTGGGCCAAGGCCCGCCGCTTTTTCTTTGCCGCAGCGGCTCTGCGCGCTCAGGCCGCCTTCGCTTCCTCGCGATGCAGCGTGAAGGAATGGCCATCGGCGTCGAAGATGTGCAGATCGCCGGCGCTCGCGTTGAGCCGCAGCGTCTCGCCGCGCTTGACCTCGACATTGCCGGGCAGCTTGGCGACCAGCGGCAGATCGGCGCGGCCGATATCGATATAGACCAGCTGAACCTCGCCGAGCTGCTCAATATAGTCGACCTTGCCCTCGAAGAGGTAATCGGAACCGGTGGCGATCACGAGATCCTCCGGCCGCACGCCGAAACTCACCGCGGCGCCATTCGCCGAGGCTGGTGTCGCGATCGGCACGGTCGCCTTGCGGTCGCCGACATGGCTGACCACCGTCGGATTGCCTGCCTTCTCGATCTTTGCCGGCAATATGTTCATCGCCGGCGAGCCGATGAACTGGGCGACGAACAAATTGCCCGGCCGCTTGTAGAGCTCCATCGGCGTGCCGACCTGCTCGACCCGGCCTTCCTTCAGCACCACGATGCGGTCCGCCAGCGTCATCGCCTCAACCTGGTCATGCGTCACATAGATCATGGTGGTGTTCGGCATCGATTCCTTGAGCTTGGCGATCTCGATGCGGGTGGCGACGCGCAGTGCTGCGTCCAGGTTCGACAGCGGCTCGTCGAACAGGAACACTTTCGGGTTGCGCACAATCGCGCGGCCGATCGCGACGCGCTGGCGCTGGCCGCCCGACATCGCCTTGGGCAGGCGATCGAGATATTTGGTGAGTTGCAGGATTTCGGCCGCCTGGCGCACCCGCTTGTCGATCTCGGCCTTGCTTTCCTTGCCGATCTTCATCGAGAAGGCCATGTTGTCGTAGACGGTCATGTGCGGATAGAGCGCATAGGACTGGAACACCATGGCTATGCCGCGCTTCGACGGCGGCACGTCGTTCACCACCTCGCCATCGATCTTCAGCTCGCCCGAGGTGATCTCCTCGAGGCCCGCGATCGACCGCAGCAAGGTCGACTTGCCGCAACCCGAAGGCCCGACGAAGACGATGAACTCGCCCGATTTGATGTCGAGGTCGATGCCGTGAAGAATGTTGAGGTTGCCGTATGATTTCTTCACCTGGTTGAGCGTGACATCGGCCATGTTTTTCCTCTCCCGTTGATCTCTGTCTGCAAGTTCAATCGATGCGCCCGAACCAGGCGCCGTATCCGCCGAGCCGGACCGGCCCGCTGCCAGTCTGTCCCGAAAAGCCATGCCCGGGCAAGGGCTGCAGCGAGCCTCGGCCCAGATCGACCTCGGCGGGCTTGCCGCCGAGGTTGAAAACGCAGACGATCCGCTCATTGCCCTCGCGGCGGGTGAAGGCCACGGTGTCGCCGTCGCTTTCGATGAAGTCGATATCGCCCTTGACCAGCGCCGGATGCTGGCGACGAAAGGCGAGGAAGCGGCGGTAATGCTCGAGCAGCGAGGTTGCGTCGCCCTGTTGCACGTTGACGGCTTGCGACAGGTGCTTGCCCGGGACCGGCAGCCAGGGCTTCGCGGTCGAGAACCCGCCATTCTTGGCGGCGGCATCCCACACCATGGGCGTGCGACAGCCGTCGCGACCCTTGAACTCCGGCCAGAAGCGGATGCCGTAGGGGTCCTGCAGGTCCTCGAATTTCAGCTCGGCCTCGCCGAGGCCGAGCTCCTCGCCCTGATAGATGCACACCGAGCCGCGCAGCGACATCAGAAGCGCCGAGATCACCTTTAGATAGGCGGTCGAGTCTGCTTCGTTGGCCGCCCAGCGCGAGGCGACGCGCATCACGTCATGGTTCGAGAAGGCCCAGCACGACCAGCCGTCGCTGGCGACCCGGCCGAAGGCTTCCAGCACCGCGCGCACTTTCGCCGCGCTGATCTTCTCCGGCGCCAGGAAGTCGAAGGAATAGCACATATGCACGCGCTTGCCGTCGGCGGTATAGGCGGCGACAACTTCCAAGCCGCGCTGGGAGTCGCCGACTTCGCCGACGGCAGCCTGCGCCGGATATTCATCCAGAAGCGCGCGGAAGCGTTCGAGGAAGCCGAGATTCTCCGGCCGGCTCTTGTCGTAGATATGGTCCTGGTAATTGTAGGGATTGACCGCCGGCGCCGTCTGGTCATTGCGCTGTTCCGGCGGCAGCGGCGGGTTGTCCTCCAGCCCCTGGCTGTGGAAATAGAAATTGATCGTGTCGAGCCGAAAGCCGTCGACGCCGCGCTCCAGCCAGAAGCGGGTGATGTCGAGCAGCGCGTCCTGGACTTCCGCGTTGTGGAAATTAAGGTCGGGCTGCTCGGCCAGGAAATTGTGCATGTAATATTGCTGGCGGCTGGTGTCCCATTGCCAGGCCGAGCCGCCGAAGATGGACAGCCAGTTATTGGGCGGCGTGCCGTCCGGCTTGGCGTCGGCCCACACATACCAGTCGGCTTTCGGGTTGTTGCGGCTGGAACGGCTTTCCTTGAACCAGGGGTGGATGTCGGCGGTGTGCGACAGCACCTCATCGATCATTACCTTGAGGCCGAGCCGGTGGGCTTCCGTCACCAGCGCGTCGAAATCGGCCAGCGTGCCGAACATCGGATCGACGTCGCAATAATCCGACACGTCATAGCCGAAATCCTTCATCGGCGATTTGAAGAAAGGCGAGATCCAGATGGCGTCGACGCCGAGCGAAGCGATGTAGGGCAGGCGCTGAACGATGCCCTTCAGGTCGCCGATGCCGTCGCCGTTGGAGTCCTGATAGGAGCGCGGATAGATCTGGTAGATCACCGCGCCCCGCCACCAATCGCGGTCGATCGCAGGGTCTGGGGCGGGGTCTGGTCTCGAAGTCGCCTTCATAGCCGATTGCATGTCTTCAACCTCCTTTCACCGAGCCGGCAAGCAGCCCGCGGACGAAATAGCGCTGCAGCGAGAAGAACACGATCAGCGGCACGATGATGGTGATGAACGCCGATGTCGTCAGGATCTCCCAGTTGCCGCCGCGTGAGCCGAGCAGCGCGTTGAGCTTGGCCGTCAGCACGATCTGATCGGGCGCCGTGCCGAGGAAAACCATCGCCACCAGGAGATCGTTCCATACCCACAGGAACTGGAAGATGGCGAAGGAGGCAAGCACCGGGAACGACAGCGGCAGCACGATCTTGACGAAGATCTCGAAATCGCTGGCGCCGTCGATGCGCGCCGATTCCATGATCTCGCGCGGCAGGCCGGCGATGTAGCTCCTGAGCAGGTAGATGGCGAAGGGCAGGCCAAAGCCGGTATGCGCCAGCCAGATGCCGAGATAGGTCTTGGACGGCACGCCGAAGAAGGTGCCGACGCCGTTATAGAGCTTGAGCAGCGGGATGAGCGACATCTGCAACGGGACGACAAGGAGGCCGATAATGACGGCAATCAGCAGCGCCCGCCCCGGAAAGCGCATCCATGCAAGCGCATAGGCCGCGAAGGCCGCGATCAGGATGGGGATGATCGTTGCCGGAATGGTCACCGTCAGCGAGTTCATGAACGAGCGGCCGATGCCTTCGGAAAACAGCACGGCATCGTAGTTCGCGGTGGTGAATTTCGGCGGCGCCGAGGAGGCGAAATAGACGCGCTGGCCGCGGTCGCCTTCGAATGCCTTCGGCGAGGCGAGCACGAAGCTGCCGTCCGCATTAACCTGCAAGGTGACGCCGTCGCCGAGATCGGCCGCCGTGCCGGCCTTGTACTGCGTCGGGGCCGCCGCCTTGGTGCCGAAGGCGCTGATGGCGCGTTTGGCGCCGTCGCCGAAAACGTTGCCTTCGATGACATATTTGCCGTCCTTCTGCGTCTGCGCCGAGGCGGCCGGCAGCCGTCCGGCCTCGGTCTGGCTGGAACTGGCGAAGGAATTCCACCAGCCCGACGCGATGATCTGGTCCTTGTCGCGCAGCGACGATACGAGAATGCCGAGCGTCGGGATGGTCCAGATGACGACGAAGACCAGCACGGCGATATGAACCCCGAAGCGGCCGACGAAGGACTTTCCGGTGGACGCGGCCATCTCAATGCCCTCCCGTCTCTTTGTTGGCCTGGCGGATGTTCCAGACCATGATCGGAATGACCGCGATCATGATGATGATGGCGATGGTCGCGCCGCGGCCGAAATCGCCGCCGCCGCGGAACATCCAGTCGAACATCAGATTGGCCAGCACCTGGCTGTTCCATTGGCCGTTGGTCATGGTCAGCACGATGTCGAACACTTTCAACACCAGGATGGTGATGGTGGTCCACACCACCGCGATGGTGCCCCAGATCTGCGGCACCATGATCTTCCAGAAGATCTGGAACGGGTTGGCGCCGTCGATCACCGCCGCCTCGAGCGTCTCTTCCGGGATGCCGCGCAGCGCCGACGACAGGATGACCATCGCAAAGCCGGTCTGGATCCAGATCAGGATCACCATGAGGAAGAAATTGTTCCAGAACGGCAGCGATATCCACACCTGCGGCTGGCCGCCGAAATACTGAATAATGGCATTGAGCAGGCCGATCTGCACCTGGCCCTCGCCGCGATACTCGTAGATGAATTTCCAGATCACGCTGGCGCCGACGAAGGAAATCGCCAGCGGCAGGAAGATCAGGCTCTTGGCAATCGTGCCCCACCAGATCTTGTCGGTGAGCACGGCGATGATCAGCCCCAGGAAGGTGCAGGCCGCCGGCACCACCGCCAGCCACAGGATGTTGTTGAGGATCGAGTTGCGGAAATCGTGGTCGCCGAACGCCCACTCGTAATTGGCGAGGCCGACGAAATTCTGGCCGCCGCGATCGAGGAAGGAGAGCCGCAGCGTCTCGATGACCGGATAGATGAGATAGATGGTGAGGATGATCATCGCCGGGCCGACGAACAGCCAGGGCCGCACTAGTCCCTGACGGCGCAGATTGTCGACGGCTGCCGCGCCAGAGACGCCGCGCGACGGGAAAACGAGATCGAGCAGTTTGTTGGCGCCCCAGAAATAGGCGACACAGCCGCCGACGCCGATGATGATGACGAATATGGCCGAGAAAATCTGAGCCGCCATGGGTCCCTCTCCCTGCGCATGACCGGCCGGCCAGGGCTGGCGGTCGGATGCACCGACTTTCGGTTATTCGGAACAATCGAAACGCGAAGGCTTCCGGCGTGGACCGCCGGTCGGATCCGGGCCGTAGCCCGGATCCAGGTGGAGGATGAGGAGAATATCAGGCCGCGCGCGGCGGCCTGTTTGCCGGATGGCTACTTGATTGCATCCCAGCTTTTCTGGATGTCGGCGGCAACGTCCTGCGCGGACTTGCCGCCGACCAGGTCGATCATGCCGGTCCAGAACGAGCCCGCGCCGACCTTGCCGGGCATCAGGTCGGAGCCGTCGAACCGCACCGTGGTGGCTCCAACGAGGATCTCGCCCTGCTTCTTCAGCGCGTCGCTGCCATAGGCGTCCTTGTTGGCGGCCTTGAAGGGGGTGACGAAGCTCTTCTGCGCCATCCACAATTCATGCGCGAGCGGCATCTGCAGGAACTTGATGAACTCGCGCGAGGCCTTGGAGTCCTTGGTGATCATCACCAGCGTTCCGGCCACTTCCAGCGGCGTGCCCAGTTCCGGCTTGGAGGCGTAGGGCGGATAGGGGAAGAAGTCCGCATCCTGGCCGAGCTTCACGTTTTCTGGGAAGAAAGACGGAATGAACGATGCCTGATGGTGCATGTAGCACTTGGGCGGCACGGTGAAGAGGCCCTTCGGGCTGTCGCGGAAGTCGGTCGCCGCGACCGCCTTGGCGCCGCCGTCCACCATCTTGTCGTCGGTGGCGATCTTGCCGAAGACGTCGATGGCATTGACCACGGCCGGGTCGGTGAACGGGATTTCGTTCTTCACCCACTTGTCATAGACCTCCGGGGGCTGCGTGCGCAGCATGATGTCCTCGACCCAGTCGGTCGCCGGCCAGCCGGTGGCGCCGCCGGAGCCGAGCCCGATGCACCAGGGCTTGCCGCCATCCGCGATGATCTTCTTCTCAAGATCGGCGAGCTCTTCCTGGGTCTTCGGCACCTTGTAGCCGGCCTCCTGGAAATTATCCGGCGAGTACCAGACCAGGCCTTTCACGTCGATCTTGTAGGGGAAGGCATAGAAGCCAGGCTTGCCGTCCTTGCCGGTATAGGTGCCGAGCTTGGCCCATGAGTCGCCGGCGGCGTAGTTTTCCTTGATCCAGGCGGCGACGTCGTCGCCCAGGGGGGTCAGCACGCCCTTGGAAGCAAGGTCCTGGATCAGGCCAGGCTGCGGCAGGACGGCGATGTTGGGCGGGCTGCCGGCCTGGGTGTCGATGACGATCTGCTGCTCATAATTCTCGGACGAGGAATATTTGACCTCGGCGCCGGTCGCTTCCTGGAAATAGTCGAGGACCGAGCGCACGAGCGTCTCGTCCTCGCCGCGCCACGGCCCGAAGATCGTCAGCGTCTCGCCCTTGAGGTCGACCTTTTTGAGGTCGTCGTAATTCGCCCAATGAAATTTCGAATCCTCGCCCGGCTTGAACTTCAGTTCGGCATGGGCCGGCAGGCCAAGGGTGAGCGCAGCAAACGCAGCACCCAAGAGAAGCATTTTCTTCATCGCAGTCCTCCCAGTGTTGAGACAGTTCGGACGAAACCTCCATTTCGTCCGCCGACGCCCGCGGAACTGTGACTCAGCGAGAAGGCAATCGCAACCTTTCGAAGAGTGTTCCAAAGCGCTTTGGCTAACTTGATCTCGCCATTGAATTCTCACCAAGTCAAGAGGCTCATGTTGCTAATCGATTTAGAAGGCGCCCGAATGCTCCGACAAAGTGCGGTGCAGCAAGCTTTTTTGGCGCTGCAGCAGCAATTTCGGCTTCAAACACGGTCGGTGCGCCTCTAAGGTCGTCTCGTCTGGCAACTGCGCCCGGCATCATCGGATAGATTAAATTGAAAGCGCTTTGAGGCTGGAGGCCTCCGATGAACCTCAAGCAACTGTCGCACATGCTGTCGCTTTCGCAGACCACGGTCAGCCGGGCACTGAACGGCTACCCTGAGGTCAGCGAGGAAACCCGGCGCCGGGTGATGGATGCCGCCAAGCGCCATGGCTACCGGCCGAACCCCAGCGCGCGCCGGCTCGCCACCGGGAAGTCGGGCATGATCGGCTATGTGTTGCCGACGGGTGCAGCCGTCGACATCGATCCGCATTTCGTCGAATTCCTCTCCGGCCTGGGCGACTACGCCCGTTCGCATGAGCTCGACCTCGTGCTTTCGCCCGCCGATGCCGATGATGAGGAGACCACCTACCGACGCATCGTCGCCAACCGGCAGGTCGACGCCGTCTATATATCCTCGCCGCGTCCGGCCGACCGGCGGCTGGCCCTGGTCAACACGCTGGGCATACCCTATATCGTCCATGGCCGCAGCGAAGGTTTGGATTTCGATTATCCCTATCTCGACATCGACAATGAGGGCGCCTTCCATGAGGCGGCGCGGCTGCTGCTTCAACTCGGCCACAAGCGCCTGGCGCTGATCAATGGCAATGAGCGCGAGACCTTCGCCATCCACCGCGAGCGCGGCGTGCGGCGGGCGCTTGCCGCAAGCGGGATGACGCTCGGCGAGCGCCACATCCGCTCGGTGGCCATGACCGAGGAAAACGGCTATCGCGCCGCCCGTCGCCTGCTCGAGGAAGCCGAGCCGCCGACGGCGATCGTCTGTTCCAGCCTGATCATGGCACTGGGCGTCGTGCGCGCCGTGCGCGATCTTGGCCGGGCCATCCCGGGCGACCTGTCGCTGGTCGCCCATGACGACGTCTTCCCCTGGCTGCGGCCGGAGAATTTCCCGGTGCCGCTGTCGACGACACGCTCCTCGATCCGTCTCGCCGGCGCCCGCGTCGCCGAGCGCCTGGCGGCGCGCATATCGGGGCTGGAGGAGGGGGCGCGCGGGGAAGTTTGGCCGGTGGATTTGGTGGTGCGGGGATCGGTGGCCGGCGCGCCGGTGTAGGCCACCCGGTCCAACAGCTTCGCCGACTGCTTCCAGGCTACCGTTGCTGTCGTGGGACAACGATCCGCCTTCGGCTGCTTCTGATATTGAACGGCCACAACCGGTAAGCTAGGCCGGTCAACCGTCCTTCAGGGTGCGCCATTTGCCTACATTCCCGTTCACCGAAGCGGATCCGATCCAATACCCTGGGCCGCCGCCCAAGATTTCTGAGGTGGTGATCATCGGTGGCGGTGTCATCGGTGTAACGACGGCCCTGTTCCTTGCCTCCCGAAACATCCCGGTGACACTGCTGGAAAAGGGTCGCGTCGCCGCCGAACAATCCTCGCGAAATTGGGGCTGGATCAGAAAGCAGGGGCGGGACGCGGATGAACTGCCGATCGTCATCGAGGCAATCCGCCTGTGGCGGCAACTGGCCGAGGAATGTGGCGAAGACATCGGGCTAACCCAGACAGGCGTGACCTATCTGGCGAACGCGCACAAGGACATGGCCAAGTTCGAAGAGTTCATGAGGATCGCCGCGATCCATGAGCTCGACACGCGTCTCCTGGACGCGGGCGAAACCGCGAAACTCATCACCGGCATGTCGCGCAAATTCAAGGGCGCGATGACGACGCCCTCCGACATGCGCGCGGAACCGTGGTTGGCGGTGCCGGCGCTCGCCAGGCTTGCCGTGCGAAAAGGCGCCCGGATCGTGGAGAATTGCGCGGCGCGAACCCTCGACATCGCGGCCGGCAGGATCAAGGGCGTGTGGACCGAGGCGGGATATATCGAGGCCTCCACCGTGCTGGTCGCGGGCGGCGCCTGGTCCTCCCTGTTCCTGGCGAGGCACGGCGTATCCATCCCCCAGCTCAGCGTCCGGGTGACCGTGGCCGCAACGGAGCCCTTGCCCGAGATCTATGCAGGCGCGGCCGCCGACAATCACATCGCATTCCGGCGCAGGCAGGATGGCGGATATACGCTAGCCGCGGGCGGCAGCCACTTGCTGTACCTGGGGCCTGACGCATTCCGGCACTTCACCAAATATATTCCCGCTCTCAGGGACAATCCCTTCGGAACGCGCTATTTCCCCTTCGCTCCATCGGGCTACCCCGATGGTTGGGCGACGCCGCGCGATTGGGCGCCGGATTCAGAGAGTCCTTTCGAGAGAATGCGGGTGCTCAACCCGGCCCCAGAGCCGGCAAAGCTTCGTTCGATCGAGCGCAATTTCAAACAGCTTTTCCTACAGTTTGAGAAAGCTCGCTTGAAGGTCGGCTGGGGCGGCATGATCGACGCCATGCCTGACGTCGTCCCCGTGGTGGATCGGGTCCAGGCGATCGGCGGTCTTTTCGTCGCGACAGGAATGAGCGGCCACGGCTTCGGCATCGGACCTGGCATGGGCCGCGTCGTCTCCGACATGATCCAGGGAAACGATCCCGGCCACGACCTCAGCCGCTTCCGGCTGCCGCGCTTCTACGATGGAAGCCCTGTGCGGCTAGGGCCGGCGCTTTGAATCGGCCGCTCTCGCACCGCGCACAGGCTTGAGCTGCGCCATCGATCGCTCTTTTGGGAGAGCCGCCGTCAGGCGGCGCCGGCCGTCAGCGCTTTCCAGGCTGCATGCGAGTCCATGTAGTCCCGCCAGCGGGCGATTCTCCGATTTTCCAGCTCGATGATCGAACAGAACCTGTTCTGGTAGTCGGCGCCCGTCGCGAGGATCGTCCCATGGACTTCGTATTCGAGAATGATGACCTTGCCATTGTCCGCCTGGTTTACGATCAACCTGTCGGCGGACCGGAGCCTGATGCTGCCGACATATCCCCTGAACTGCTCCATCAGCTTGGCGCGTCCCCGGATCAGGCGAGGCCAGCCAAGGTCGTAGCCGACCTCGTAAGCGATGTCGTCGGAGAGGATGTCGAAGAAATGCTCACCGTCGACGAGATCCCCCAGCGCTCTTAGGACCAGGTCAAAATAGGGTTCGGCGCCCGCATAGGCGGAGTATTTCGTGCCAGGCATTCTGACTTCTCCACGAGTTGCAACTTCACTTTCCACGTGCTGCCGTTGTGGGATGGCTCCGCCCCTGTCCCTGATAAGCAAAACGTCCGATGACGGCCATCGGCTGCGTGGTCACCCGATCGCTTCCGGAGCCCATGCGGCCGCGTTTCGGCGGGCGAAGTCCTGGAAGCTGGTTGCCGGCCGGCCCGTTACCTTTTCGATATCGTCGTTCGGCCGTGACCCGTTGACCGAGGGTGGCAGGCAGGACGCCGGCGACGAGATCCACCTCGGCTGATACGTCCCTCGAGTTTGGGCCCAAGTCCATCTAGGCGAAAACCTCACTCCTTCGCTGCTTCCGCCGCCTTCGTATCGATCAGTCCATAGCCGAAATCATTGTCCCGCCCCTTGGGCCCGAGATCCTTCGCCGTTTCCGCCAGCGCCTTCTCGATCTCGTCGGCCGAGCGGTCGGGCGCGGCGTGGATCAGGTTCGCAATGGCGCCCGACACGACGGCGGCGGCGAAGGATGTGCCGGTCACCACGTCCGAGCCCGCTCCGCTCGGTGCCACCATCTCGACGCCCGGGGCCGAGATGAAGACATAGGCGCCGCGATTAGCCTGCGGCATCAGCCCGTCCCTGGCGTCGGTCGCGGTCACCGCGATGACGCCGTCGAAGGCGGCCGGGTAGCCATAGGGTGCCTTGGGGCCGTTGTTGCCCGCGGCCGCCACCAGCACCATCCCTTGCGCCCGGGCATTGCGGCAGGCGGTGCCGAGCAGGTCGTTCTTCGGACCGACGAAGCTCATATTGATGATGCGCACATTCTGCTCGGCCGCCCAGTCCAGCGCCGACAGGATGACGTCCATCGTCGACTTGCCGCCCTCGAAGGCACGCGCGTGATAGATTTTCGCGCCCGGCGCCATGCCCTCCAGTGGACCGACGCCGGCGATCAGCCCGTCCACAGAGGTGCCGTGGTCGCGCTTCTCGATCGGCACGTTGGGCATGGCGTCATATTGCTCGGCAATGACGCCGGCGAGCGCCGGGTTGGTGTCGTCGATGCCGGTGTCGATGACGGCGACGCGCACATTCTCGCCGCTTGCTTGGCTTGCGTCGAGCGCGATGCGGTCGAAGGCGTAGTTCACGATGCCAGCCGCCTGCTGCAGCGTGTAGATATGGTTCGGCTCGCGCCGCTGCGTCCGGCCGTCGGCGGCAAGCTGCGCCAGCACCACGCCGACAGGCCGCCCGTCGGTGATGCCGAAGCGCACCAGCGTCGAGCCAAGCAGCCGCGACTGGCGCTGCGAACGGACCTGCAGGCCGAAAGAATTGGCGATCTGCTGCACGACGCCGGCATCGCCGGCGACCGTCACCAGCACCTCGTCGGGCACGAACTCGCCGGCGATGGCGCGCGGCGGTTCAGCCAGATTGAGGCCTTGCGGCACGGTGACTGGCCCGCTCAGAGCAGGTGCGGGTCCGGTGTTGCCGGAACCGTTCGACGACGATGAGCCGTTGGACGGTGCTGGCGTTTGCGGCGCAGGGCCCGCCGGCGGGTTCGGAAAGAGATCGACGATCAGCGCCGGCAGGAACACCGCGCCGCCCGGAATGCCTGGCGTTCCTCCGCCATTCTTGGCACCGCCGTCCTTGTCGCAGTCGCTGCCGGCCGCTGTCGTGCGGTTCAGGCAATCGACCTGTTTTTGCGTCAGGCTGGGGTCGTTGGTCTGCGCGAACGAAGGAGCGGCGACCAAGGTCGCCGCGAGGATCACCGCACGAAGAATGACCGCCTTAGCCACCATCGACCGGTTTCCTTCCCTGGATCACAGTATCTGCGAAAGGCTGGGCGGCAACAAGGCCGACAAGCCTGTCGTAATCGGCCGCCGTGCTGGCCGGGATCGTCAAATGGAACACACCGTCGGCGGTCGGGCCGCCGGCGATCTTCAGTCCGTTCTGGCCGAGAAAGGCGGCGATGTCGGCCATCTTCGCATCCGGCTTGAACTTGACCAGGGCGAAGGGCAGCTTCGCCAGATCGCCCTGCGCCCCGGCCACCTCGAAATCGTTCCCCTTGCCGCCCGGCCGTTCGAAGGACTGCACGATGACCAGCGCCAGCAGCGCAGCGGCCGCCGCCCAGGCGACGCCGGCCGGCATCGCCGTCACCCGGCCGAAGACTTTCGCCAGCCAGGATTGGCCTGGCGCGCGCACCGGGCCGGCCTCGGCGTCGAGCGCCCTGGCAAAACGGCTGAGCGCATCGGCCGGCGGGCGGATCGCCTCGTTGGCGGCGGCGGTGCCGGAGAATTCGGCTTCCGCTTCGCCAAGGGCGGCCATCGCCGCCGGATCGGTGGCCAGCCACTCCTCGACGGCCTCCAGCTCGGCGCCTTCCAGCGAGCCGTTCAGATAGAACGGCAGCAGCGTCTCCATCTCGTCGCGGCGCGACATCTTTTCAGCGGCGCTCATGGCCACCCCCTGTCGTAACCGGCGGCCTTGAGGGCTTCGCCGAGTTTCTTGCGGGCGTAGAACATTCTCGTCTTGACGGTCGCGACCGGAATATCGAGCACCTCGCCGATCTCGGTGACGGACTGGCCATGGTAGTAGGCAAGATCGATCACCGTGCGGTGCTCTTCCGGCAAGGCATCGACGAAGCGGCGCAAGGCGGCGGCCTTGTCTTCCTTCATGGTGACGACTTCCGGCGTGTCGGCACTGTCGGGGACCTGTGCCGCATCATCGTCGTCGATCCAGTCTTCCTTCTTCTTGCGCAGCGAAGACAGCGCCTTGAAGCGGGCGATGCCGAGCAGCCAGGTCGAAACTTCAGAGCGGCCCTCGAAGCCGGGCGCCTGCTTCCACAGCTCCAGAAAAACCTCGTTTGCGATATCGTCGGCCATCATTTCCGATCCCGTCTGGCGCGCCACGAAGCGGTAGATTCGCGCGTGGTGACGCATGAACAGGAGCCGAACGGCGGCCCGGTCGCCCTTCGCGACCCGGTCTACAAGCGCGCGATCGGTTTCCGTCGCCGCGTTCATGGCCGGTCGAGCCGCCTGGCTCCTCGAAGCTCTGTCGCTGATCGGTTCAAAAAGGTTCACCCTCCGCCGAGGAATTTTCGGAGGCTAACCGAAGAAACGGAGCGTTGCCAGTAGGGGCACTCTTCCCTCTCCTTGTGGCAGAAGGTGGATCGGTGCGTAAGCGCCGAGACGATGGAGATGTTTCAGCGGAGTGAGGCGCTGGAGTTCCCTGGAGCCTCCCTCACCCGTGGCCTTCGGCGACACCTTCCCCACAAGGGCCACAAGAGGGAAGGAAAGACCGCGCTTACCTCAAAAACGCCTTCGCCTTCATCGTCTCGGGTATTTCCACGCCGAGCCGACTCAGCACCGTCGGCGCGAGTTGCAACTGGTCGAGCAGCTTGTCGGCCTCAGGCCCTTCGGCCGGCCCGAAATAATAAAGCGCGAAGTCCTGCATGTCGTCGTCATGGCCGCCATGGTGGCCGCGGTCGGTCTGGCCGTGGTCGGCCGTCACGATCACCTCATAGCCGGCGGCGCGCCACTGCGGCAGGAAGGCGGCGAGCATGCCGTCCATGGCGTAGCAGGCATGGTCCATCTCGATGCAGTCATGGCCGAAGCGGTGGCCCATCGAATCCAGCGTGCAGGTGTGCAGGATGCCGTAGTCGATGCCGTGGCGCTTCGCCAGCATGGTCAGCGTCGCGAACAGGTCGATGTCGCTCGGCGTCATCTGATTCTTGAGATTGTAGCCAGTCATCGTGTGGAAGCGGCCATGCGTGATCGGCCCGCTTGGATCGTCGAACTCCAAATCCTCGACAAGGTCGAACGGAAAGCTGCGGAAGAATTCCGACCAATAGGAATGGGTCACGGCGCCCGTCTTGCCGCCGGCCTTGCTCACCTCCGAGAAGATATCCGGCTGCGTGACGCGAAAACGGTTCTCGTTGGAAAGGATGCCATGCACTTGCGGCGTCACCCCTGTGTGGATCGAGGCGTAGCAGCAGGCGGAGGTCGACGGCAGCACGGAGCGCATCTTCCACACCTGCGCCTCGCCCGATTGCGCCCAGCCCTCGAGATTGCCCATCAGCCGGCGCCAGTTTCGGTAGGGCACGCCGTCGAGGATGATGAGCAGCAGTTTGGATTTGAGCGCCACGGAGCGTTCCTGTGATTGTTCTTCGAAACGAAAGCGCCGCGTGTCGCGTGGACAGGCGGCACGCTTGTCTAGGATTAGCCCCGGATGAAGCGTTCAGCCAGCACTCGTTGGGGGCGCAGCCGGCCGCATTGCAGCCGCATGACAACGGCCGGCCGGGTGCCGCTTTTGAGGTGGGCCTCTCTTTGTTTTGACGCAATTCCGGACGGAAGCCGCTTCACACGTTCTTGGAATTGCTTCAGTTTCCGGCGCTCTCCATGCGCCGCCCTTTGATCGCCTTCTCCAGCCAGCCGATTTCCATCTCGGGCACGGAGGACAAGAGCAGGTCCGTATAGGCGTCGAAGGGCGGCGTCAGCACCTTGCTCTTGGAGCCGTAGCGCACCACCTCGCCGCGATACATCACCGCGATCGAATCGGCGATCGACTTCACCGTTGCCAGATCGTGGGTGATGAACAGATAGGCGACGTTTTCGTGCTGCTGCAGGTTCAAGAGCAGCTTGAGGATGCCGTGCGCGACCAGCGGATCGAGCGCCGAGGTCACCTCGTCGCAGATGATCAGCTTCGGCTTGGCGGCGAGCGAGCGCGCGATGCAGACGCGCTGCTTCTGGCCGCCGGACAGCTCGGCCGGATAGCGATCGACGAAACCCTTGCCCATCTCGATCTCGTCGAGCAGTTCGGCGACACGCTTGTCGCGCTCGCGTCCCTTCATGCCGAAATAGAACTCGAGCGGCCGGCCGATGATGGTGCCCACCGTCTGGCGCGGATTCATCGCCACGTCGGCCATCTGGTAGATCATCTGCAGCTGGCGCAGATCCTCCTTCGGCCTGTCGGCCAGCCTGTTGGCAAGCGGCCTGCCGTCGAAGGTGACGGTGCCCTCCTCGGGAGGCAACAGGCCGGTGATGGCGCGCGCCAGCGTCGACTTGCCGGAGCCGCTCTCGCCGACCACGGCGAGCGTCTGGCCCGGGTAGATGTCGACCGAGACGTTCTTCAGTACCTTCACATGGCCACCGCCATAGGCGGCGGTGACGTTCTTCACCGATAGGAAAGGCGCCGTGCCCGGCTGCTGTTCCTTGTGCTCGATCTCATGCACCGAAACCAGCGCGTTGGTGTATTCCTGGCGCGGCTCCTTGATGATCTGCCGTGTGCCGCCCCACTCCACCAGCCGGCCATGGCGCAGCACCATGGTCTCGTCCGACACCTGGGCGACGACGGCAAGGTCATGCGTGATGTAGAGGGCCGCCACATGCGTGTCGCGAATGGCGTCCTTGATCGCGGCCAGCACGTCGATCTGCGTCGTCACGTCGAGCGCCGTGGTCGGCTCATCGAAGACGATGAGGTCGGGCTCCGAGCACAGCGCCATGGCCGTCATGACGCGCTGCAGCTGGCCGCCGGAGACCTGGTGCGGATAGCGCTCGCCGATCATTTCGGGATTGGGCAGACTGAGCTTCTTGAACAGCGCAACGGCTCGCTTCTCGGCCTCGGCGCGGGTCGCGGTGCCGTGCAGGAGGGCCGCCTCGACCACCTGGTCGATCAGCTTGTGCGCCGGGTTGAAGGCGGCCGCCGCCGACTGCGCGACATAGCAGACCTCGCGTCCGCGCAGCGCCCGCACGCCCTTGGGTCCGGCTTTCAGGATGTCGCGGCCGTTGAGGATCACCTCGCCGCCGGTAATGCGCACGCCGCCGCGGCCATAGGCCATGGACGACAGGCCGATGGTTGATTTGCCGGCGCCGGATTCACCGATCAGGCCGAGCACCTTGCCCTTTTCCAATGTCAGCGAGACATCGTGCACGAGCGTGATCGTCTTCGGCGCTTCGCCCGGCGGGTAGACTGTCGCCTCGATGCGGAGATTGCGGATATCGAGGAGCTTGCCTGAACTTGCCTTGGAGTCAGCCATCAGCCGCGTCCTCCCTTCAGACTCGTCGTGCGGTTGAGCACCCAATCGGCGACGAGGTTGACCGAGATCGCCAGCACGGCGATCGCCGCGGCCGGGATCAGCGCCGCCGGAATGCCGAAGACGATACCGTCCTTGTTCTCCTTGACCATGCCTCCCCAATCCGAATCCGGCGGCTGCACGCCGAGGCCGAGGAAGGACAGCGCCGACAGGAAGAGCACCGCGAAGATGAAGCGCACCCCGAGCTCCGCCACCAGCGGCGACAGCGCGTTGGGCAGGATCTCGCGGAAGATGATCCAGGCCTTGCCTTCGCCGCGCAGCTTCGCCGCCTCGACGAAATCCATGACGTTGATGTCGACGGCGACGGCGCGCGACAGCCGATAGACACGGGTGGAATCGAGGATGCCCATGACCAGGATCAGGGTCAGCGTGTTGGTCGGCAGCACCGACAACACGACGAGGCCGAAGATCAGAGTCGGGATCGACATCAGAAGATCGACGAAGCGCGACAGCAACGTGTCGAACCAGCCGCCGAACACCGCGGCCGTGAAGCCGAGGATCGAGCCCAGCGAGAAGGACAGCGCCGTCGCCGCCACCGCGATCTCCATGGTGATGCGGGCACCATAGATCATGCGCGAGATGAGATCGCGGCCGAGATTGTCGGTGCCGAGCCAATGAGCGGCCGACATCGGCTCCCACACGTCGCCGACGATCTCGCCATTGCCGTGCGGGGCGACCCAGGGCGCGAAGATGGCGCAGAACGCGAAAGCGCCGGTCAGGATCAGTCCGATCCAGGCGGTGACTGGGATTTGTCGTAGCGCCATTCGCCTCAGTTTCCCTTCTGGTCGTCTTGCTTCCGGCCCGTCATTTCGGATGTCTCAGCCGCGGATTGGCCACGATGGCGGCGATGTCCGCGACGATGTTGAGCGTGATGTAGACCGCGGCGAAGATCAGGCCGACCGCCTGCACCACCGGCACATCGCGCTTGGCGACATGGTCGACCAGATACTGTCCCATGCCCGGATATACGAAGATCACCTCTACCACCACGACGCCGACGATGAGATAGGCGAGGTTGAGCATGACGACGTTGACGACCGGTGCGATCGCGTTCGGGAAAGCATGCTTGCGGATGATGTCGAAGGGTTTCAGCCCCTTGAGCTCGGCCGTCTCGATATAGGCCGACTGCATGACATTGAGGATCGCCGCGCGCGTCATGCGCATCATATGGGCGAGCACCACCAGGGTGAGCGCCGTGGCCGGCAGCACCACGGCCTGCAGCCTTTCGAGGAACGGCGTGGAGTCATCCACCGTCGAGATGCTCGGGAAAATCTGCCAGTGCACGGCAAACACGAAGATCAGCACATAGCCGATGAAGAATTCCGGGAACGATGTCGAGGCCAGCGCCAGGCCGGAGATCAGCTTGTCGACGAAGCCGTCGCGATAGCGCACTGCGATGAGCCCGAGGATGACCGCCAGCGGCACCGCGACGATCGCCGCGCAGGCAGCCAGAAACAGCGTGTTCTTCAGCCGGGTGGTGATCGAGCTTGCAATGTCGAGCCCGCTCGACTGTGCCGTGCCGAAATCGCCATGCAGGATGCCCCACAGCCAGTGCACGTAGCGAAGCCATGCCGGGTCGTTGAGCCCGAGCTGTTCGCGCAGGTTCGCCAGCGCCTCCGGCGTGGCCGACTGGCCCAGGATCGCCTGGGCGACGTCGCCCGGCAGGATCTGAGTGCCGGCGAAGATCAGCACCGAGACAGCGAACAGAAGAACGAGGCCCAGCAAGATGCGCTGAGCGACCAGTCTCAGGATCGGAGACGACATCGGCAACCCGCAATGGTGAAGAAGGGATGACACCCGCCCTTCAGGCAGGCCATGAAAGCCGGAAAGGGCCGACTCGCGCCGGCCCTTCCTTATCCTCCGTCAAGCCTGCAGCCAGCACTCGATCAGCGCGTGGCCGTTGCTGAGTTCCTGCGCCGGGTTGTCGACCCAGCCTTCGACGCCCTTGCCGGTCGCGTCGACGAACTGGTTGAAGAACGGCACGATCAGGCCGCCTTCGTCACGCATGATCTCGCCCATGTCGCGATAGATCTTCTTGCGTTTGGCCTCGTCGAGCTCGCCGCGCGCAGCAAGCACCATCTTGTCGAAGTCGGGGCGCTTGAAGCGCGTGTCGTTCCAGTCGGCGGTTGAGAGATAGGCGGTCGAATACATCTGGTCCTGGGTCGGACGTCCGCCCCAGTAGGAGAGCGAGAAGGGCTGCTTGTTCCAGACTTCCGTCCAGTAGCCGTCGCCCGGCTCGCGCTTGATCTCGATCTTGATGCCGGCCTTGGCGCAGCTCTGCTGGTAAAGCTGTGCGGCATCCACGGCGCCGGGGAAGGCGACGTCGGAGGTGCGCAGCAGGATCGAGCCGCTATGGCCGGACTTCTTGTAGAGCGCGGCGGCTTTTTCCGGATCGAACTTGCGCTGCTCGAAATCGCCTGCGAACAGCGGATAGGCCTTGTTGACCGGCATGTCGTTGCCGACCTCGCCGTAGCCGCGCAGGATCTTGGTCAGCATCTCCTCGCGGTCCATCGCAAGCTTCAGCGCCATCCTGAGGTCGTTGTTGTCGAAAGGCGCGGTGTCGCAGAACATGTTGAAGGGATAGAAGCCGCGGCCCGAGGCGGCGCGGATCTTCACCCCGGGCAGCCGCTTGACCAGATCGACGATCTTCGGTTCGACGCGGTTGATCATGTTGACCTGACCGCCCTGGAGCGCGGCCATGCGCGCCGTCGGGTCGTTGACGACGACGATCTCGACCTGGTCGGCATGGCCGTATTTGTCGGCTTGCCAGTAATTGGCGAAGCGCTCGCCGCCATGCTTCACGCCAGGCTGGTTGACGGTGACCTTGTACGGCCCGGTGCCGATGCCGGCATCGGGCTTGTCGTTGCCGCCATTCGGCTGGATGATCAGGTGATAGTCCGCCATCAGGTAGGGCAGGTCGGCGTTCGGGTCCTTCAGCGTGACCACGACGTTGCTGCCATCGGCCTTGATGGTGTCGATGCTCTTCAGGACGCCCAGCGCGCCCGACTTCGACTTCTCGTCGCTGTGGCGCTTCAGCGTCGCCACCACGTCGTCCGGCGTCACTTCCTTGCCGTTGTGGAACTGGACGCCCTTGCGGATCTTCATCGTCCAGGTCTTGGCGTCCTTCGAGCTGCCGATTTCCTCGGCGATGAGATATTCGACGCCGCCGCCTGGCGCGAGCTCGACCAGCGTTTCGCCCCAGCACTTGCCGAAGGCGAATGGAACCTGGCTGAGGAAGGTCGCTGGATCGAGGCTGTTGGTGGATTCACCGCCCTGCAGGCCGGCCTTCAGCGTGCCGCCCTTGACAGGGCCGGCAGCGCGCACGGCGCTGGAGAGCAGCGAGTTGGCGAAAGTGGCGGTGACGCCGAGCGCGGCGGCGCGACCTAGAAAGTCACGACGGCTAAGCTTTCCGGCCGCGACTCGCCGGCTGAGATAGTCGAGTTCGTTTGACATTATGGTTCCTCACTCTGGGTATCCGACCTTATGGCCGTTTCTTGCTATTGGAGGAGATAATGACCGTAAGGGAAAGCGGCAGGCAAGACCGAATGCGACATGCGGTGGCGTAAATCGCACGTCGCATTGGACCAATCTTGCGCGCCTTAAACCAGGGAACGCGGAATCGTCTGCTCGAAATCGCGTTCGAAGACCAGCTTTTCGCGCTCATAGGCTTCGATTCTGGCGCTGACGATGAAGTTCCGGGCGTCCGATCGCATGTAGGCAAAGGTTTCGGTCCGCACCGACCAATCATTGCGCGACAATGTCTGCGTCCAATGCGTGGCTCCGGTGGCCGACAGCGGATCGTCGGGATGTATCGCCCATGTCTCGCGCACGATGCTGCCATTGATCAGCCCGTGGTCGAGATCGCGCACCTCGCCGAAATCGTCGGTTATGGAAAGCGTGACCAGGCCGGTCTTCTCGTCGCGGTCGACATGGCGTTCGGAATTCGCCGGCCGGATCGTCTTGGTCGCCCAGGGCGTCGCGCCTTCGGGCTCAGCAAACCAAACCTCATCGCCTTTCGCCAGCGGACGCAGCGGCAGCTTTAGCGTAGCCTTCCCGAGATCGAGTTGCACCGGTTCCGGCGAGGGCCAGATCATCGGCCAGTAGGCGGTCGAAACGGCGACGCGAAGCTTGTGGCCGGCCGGCACCCGATAGGCGCATTGGTCGAGCACGACGCGCGCTGAAACGGTCTCGCCCGGAATCAGGGCCTGCGGGAACTCATGCGAATTGCGGTGCGTGAGATTGAGCACGCCGTATGAGATCAGCTCCGAGGCGCCATCTGGGTGCACGTCGCAGAGCCGCACCGCAATGTTGGCCTGTGGCCGATCGGAGGCAAACCGGATCTCGAGTTCCGGCGCGCCGACAATGTCGATCGCCTCGCCAAATGCTGGCTGGTCGAAGCAAACCGACAGCGCGTCGTCGAGGCGCTGGTCCCCGGGCAGTTCCGGCCCGAAGGTGAAGGGAAAATATTCGCCGCCTGCAAGGCCGCAGGTCTGTGGCGAAGCGACGATCGAGGGTTTGGCCCCCGCCGCAACGAGTTCGATCGCTTCAATCTTGATGTTTGAGGACGGCCATTCCTGCTCCGCCACCCATCGGCCCGGCCGCTCGGGATGCCAGCGGGCCGGGCGCACGCTATCCATGACATAGGCGCGGTAGTCCGGATCGGCCTCGACGCCGGTTTCCGTGCCCTTCAGCCAGCGGTCCCACCAGCGCAGCGCCTCCTGCAGGAAGCCGATCGCCGGATTGGGCCCGGCGTAATGCGGGTATTTGTGGATCCAGGGGCCGACGATACCCTTGGCCGGCGATTGGATGCCGGTGACGAGATTGGAGATGGTGTTGCGGTAGCCGTCATGCCAGCCGCCGATCGACAGCACCGCCGCTTTGACCGCTGAAAAATCCTCGCAGATCGAGCCGCGCTTCCAATAGGCGTCGCGGTGCTGGTGGCCGAGCCAGAGCGGCAAAAGGAAGGGCTGGTTCTCCAGCCGGCTGAGCCATAAGTCGCGCCAGCGATTGCCGCCGGCAATCGCCGGATCCGGCGGCCGGGACGAATAGGACAGCATCGTCGAGGCCCAGCCGAAATTTTCGAGCAGCAGGCAGCCGCCCTTGTAATGGATGTCGTCGGCATAGCGGTCGACGGTCGAGCACAGGCTGATCACCGCCTTCAGCGCCGGCGGCTGTTTCGCTGCCACCTGCAGGCAGTTGAAACCGCCCCAGGAGATGCCCATCATGCCGACATTGCCGTTGCACCAGGGCTGCGCCGCCGCCCAGGCGATGACGTCGCAGGCGTCCTGCAGTTCCTGCTCGGAATATTCATCGTCCATCAGCCCTTCGGAATCGCCATTGCCGCGCATGTCGACGCGGATCGAGGCATAACCGTGCCCGGCGAAATAGGGATGGGTGAGCTGGTCGCGAAAAATGGTGCCGTCGCGCTTGCGGTAGGGCAGATGCTCGAGGATAGCGGGCACGGGATTGTCGGCCGCATCCTCGGGCATCCAGATGCGCGCCGACAGTCGGCAGCCATCCGGCATAACGATGCCCATATCGGGAAATTCAACGACTTTGCGGGGGAATTCTGTGACGGTTTTCATGGCAGGGCACATGATGAAGGCCGCGCCGCTCCGTCGTGGGCCAGCCGGCGAAATCCGCTGGTCAATCCGCGTCAGTTCAAGGGAATGTCGTTCTCTGCCTTGTTCGCCTGATAGGCGTCGGAGAGCTTGTCATAGCGCTCCGAAATCCTGCCGATCCTTGCCTCCAGCCGCTTGCGCTCGCCCTCGGGCAGCTCACGCACCTGTCGGCGGATCGAAAAACTCTTCCAATAGGCGTTCTCGGCATTGTAGCCGCCGGGGTCGAGGGTGAAGACCTCTTTCAGGATTTTCAGATCGTGCGGAATGGCGAAGCTGTCGCGCGAATCCTCGTGACTGAAGAGATAGTAGAAATTGTCGAAGCCGGTCCAGGTGATCGCCGACAAACACAGCGAGCAAGGTTCATGCGTGGCGAGAAACAACGCATCCTGGGTGTCGACGCGCTCAGCCTTGGGCATCTCATAAAAACGCTTCAGGCAATGCACCTCGCCATGCCAGAGCGGGTTTTCGATCTCGTTGTTGGTCTCGGCCAGCACCAGCGAACGGTCGTCTTTCCTGAGGATGGCGGCACCGAACAGCTTGTTGCCATGGGCAACGCCTTCAGCGGTCTTCGGCACGATGTCGTGCTCGATCACGTCGAGCAGGCGGTCGATCAGCGAAATGTCGGTCATGAGATAGGCAGCTTTCAGGGAAGGTGGATCTCGTAAGGATGCGAGAAGTAGAACTCTTCGAGATTGGAACCGTCCCCGCCGCGGTCGACGATAATAAAATCCTGTTCCTCGCCGATCGGCGTCAGCACGCCGTGCCACAGGTTGGGGCGGTAGTTGATGCCTTGTCCGGGCCCCGCGAGAAAGGCGTGCGGCTCGCCCGGCCCATCCTTGGCGTCATGGCAGACGACGACCAGGAACGGTCGCGGCGAAAGCGGGATGAAGGCCTGGCTGCCGAGCGGATGACGCTCGACCATGGTGAGCTTCAGCGGCATCTCGTAGGGCGTGCCGCGCACCATCGAGATCAGCACACGCGCATTCGGGCCGGCCGCTTCCGCCGTAGCGAGGTCGTGATAGCGCATCGCCTTGCCGCCATTGATCGGGTAGCGGTTGTCGCCGCCCATGTCGATGACGTCGCCGAACGGCGCGAAGGTCTCGCGGGTCAGCGGTTGGGCGACGATGCGGCTCACCGCGCCTTGCCTCCAAGGTAGCCGCCCCCAAGGCAACCGCCAAGCCTGGCGTGGCGGTTGACGTCCTTGTAGAGCAGATAGCGGAAATTGCCGGGGCCGCCGGCATAGCAGGCCTGCGGGCAGAAGGCGCGCAGCCACATGAAGTCGCCGGCCTCGACCTCGACCCAGTCCTGGTTGAGACGATAGACCGCCTTGCCTTCCAGCACATAGAGCCCGTGCTCCATCACATGCGTCTCGGCAAAGGGAATGACCGCGCCCGGCTTCAGCGTGACGATGGTGACATGCATGTCGTGGCGCATGTCTGCCGGGTCGACGAAGCGGGTCGTTGCCCAGCGCCCTTCCGTGCCCGGCATCGGGCTCGGCGCCACCTCCTGGTCGCTCGAGAAGAACGCCTCCGGCACGTCGAGGCCGTCGACAGCCTCATAGGCCTTGCGGATCCAGTGGAAGCGGACGGCGGCGCCGCTCTCGTTGCGCACCGTCCAGCCGCTCGCCGGCGGCAGGAAGGCGAAGCCGCCGGGGACAAGCACATGCTTTTTGCCGGCAAGCGAAACGGTGAGCTCGCCCTCGACGACGAACAGCACGCCCTCGGCGCCGGCGTCGAGTTCGGGCCGGTCGCTGCCGCCGCCGGGCAGGACCTCGACGATATATTGCGAAAACGTCTCGGCGAAGCCCGAGAGCGGCCTTGCGATGATCCAGGCCCTCGTCTTGTCCCAGAACGGCAGCGGGCTGGTGACGATGTCCTGCATCACGCCCTTGGGGATGACGGCATAGGCCTCGGTGAAGACGGCACGGCCGGTCAAAAGCTCATTCTGGCCGGGATGGCCACCCTGCGGCGCATAATAGGTTCGCTCGGACGTCTTGATCATATCCATGGGGATCCCTGGCGTTACTGCGGGAGCATGTCTTTCAGCCGAAGCAGTGCGATGCGCTCGACCTGTTTGCAGGCGGTGTCCAACTCGGCACCGCGGCTGTTGCCGATGCGCGCTTCGAACTCCGCCAGGATCTGGTCCTTGGTCTTGCCCTTGACCGCGATGATGAAGGGGAAGCCGAAGGTGGTGACATAGGCGGCGTTGAGTTTCGAGAACAGCTCGCGCTCCTGGTCGGTCAGCGCATCGAGCCCGGCGGAGGCCTGCTCCCTGGCCGATTCCGGCGTGAGCCGCTTGGCCGTAGCCAGCTTGCCCGCTAGGTCCGGATGGGCGTTGAGCACGGATAGCCGCTCGGCTTCGCTCGCCGCGCGGAACACGCGGCAGAGCGCGTTGTGCAGGCCGCCCGCGCTGTCATGCGCGGGTCCAAGCTCCAATTCGTAGGCGCGCTCGGCGATCCAGGGCGAATGCTCGAACACGCCGCCGAAGGCATGCACGAATTCCTCGAACTCCATCCGTGACGGTCGCAGCGCCGGCGCCTGGTAGGGATGCGTCTCGCGCCAGTGCCTGGCGATGTCGATGCGCCGGGTCAGCCACACCTTGTCATGAGACTTCACATAATCGACGAAGCGCTTCAGCGCCGCCACCCGACCGGGGCGGCCGACCAGGCGGCAATGCAGGCCGATATTCATCATGCGCGGCCGCCCTGCTTTGCCCTCGGCATAGAGCGTGTCGAAACTGTCCTTCAGATAGGCGAGGAACTGGTTGCCGGAGTTGAAGCCCTGCGGCGTCGCGAAGCGCATGTCGTTGGCGTCGAGCGTGTAGGGGATGACGAGCTGCGGCGTCTCCAGCCCGTCGCGATCGAACCAATAGGGCAGCTCGTCGTCATAGGTGTCGGAGACATAGTCGAAGCCGCCTTCTTCGGCGACGAGCCGCACCGTGTTCACCGAGGTGCGCCCAGTATACCAGCCCGTCGGTCGCGTGCCGGTCACTTCGTAATGCAGGCGGATTGCCTCATCGAGGTCGCGCTTCTCATCCTCGGCCGCATGGTCGCGGTAATCGATCCATTTCAGCCCGTGCGAGGCGATCTCCCAACCGGCTTCCTGCATCGCCGTGACCTGGTCGGGCGAGCGGGCTAGAGCAGTCGCTACGCCGTAGCAGGTCACCGGCACCTGCGCTTCGGTGAACAGTCGGTAGAGCCGCCAGAAGCCGGCGCGGGCGCCGTATTCATAGATCGATTCCATGTTCCAGTGGCGCTGGCCGACCCAGGGCGCCGCGCCGACGATCTCCGACAGGAATGCTTCGGAAGCCTTGTCGCCATGCAGCACGCAGTTCTCGCCGCCTTCCTCATAATTGACGACGAACTGCACCGCGACATGCGCGCCGCCGGGCCATTTCGGATCCGGCGGATTGGCCCCGTAACCGCGCATGTCCCTATCGTAACGCATCGCCGCTCCTACCCGCTTGTTGCACCGAAGATATCGAAAGGAGTGCTGCTGCATTCCCCCGAAAATTTTTGAAAGTGCTTTTTGCCGCACTCCGCTCGACCGGGGCTTATGCATCGCCTTTAATTGGCGCACAATTGACCTGAAACTATACGGGATGGGAGGCGGCCAGTGGCAGAAACGTCGAAAGCCGATGGTGGGCGCCTGACCACCCATGTGCTCGACACCGCAACCGGACGGCCTGCAAAAGGCCTGTCGATTGGGCTTTTCCGCATCGAGGGCCAGAATCGCACCCATCTCAAGACCGTGGCCACCAATGACGATGGTCGCTGCGAGGCGCCGCTGCTCGCCGGCTCCGATTTCCGCATTGGCGAATATGAGCTGGTCTTTGCCGCCGGCGACTATCTGCGCGGCCAAGGCATCAAGCTGCCGGAGCCCGCTTTCCTCGACATCGTGCCGATCCGCTTCGGCATGGCGGAAGCGCGGCATTACCACGTGCCCCTCTTGATTTCGCCCTATGGCTACTCGACCTATCGGGGGAGTTGAGACATGGCAGGGATCCGTAACGAGCTACGCTTCATTCTGAACGGCGGCGACGTAGCCCTGAAAGACGTCGCACCCGATGCGACGCTGCTCGACTGGCTGCGGCTCAACCGCTCGCTGCGTGGCACCAAGGAAGGCTGCGCGGAGGGCGATTGCGGCGCCTGCACTGTGCTGGTCGGCAAGCTCTCCGCCGAAGGGCTCGTCTATGAAAGCGTGAATGCCTGCATCCGTTTCATGGGTTCGCTCGACGGCACCCATGTTGTGACGGTCGAGCACCTGCGCGGCGACGGCAACCAGCTGCATCCGGTGCAGCAGGCGATGGTCGATTTCCACGGCTCGCAATGCGGCTTCTGCACGCCGGGCTTCGTCATGTCGCTCTATGCGCTCTGGATGAAGACACCCGACCCGTCCAACGCGGCGATCGAAAAGGCGCTGCAAGGCAATCTCTGCCGCTGCACCGGCTATGAGGCGATCATGCGCGCCGCGCACGCCATTTCGAGCTATGGCAAGGCGGCGAAGGACCCGCTGGCGGTGGAGCGCAAGGACATCACCGCGCGGCTGAAGGCATTGCGCGATGGCGCCAGGGTCGAGATCGGGTCGGGCAAGGCGCGATTGATCGTGCCCGCCAATGTCGACGATTTCGCCGCCGTGCTCGAGAAGGAGCCGGGCGCCACCATCGTCGCCGGCTCGACCGATGTGGGTCTTTGGGTCACCAAGCACATGCGCGACATCTCGCCGGCGGTCTTCGTCGGCGGCCTCGACGGCCTGCGCACGACGTCGGAGAAGGATGGCGTCATCACCATCGGCGCCGGCGTAACCTACACGGAGGCCTTCGAGACGCTGTCGAAGCGCATCCCGGCCCTGGGACCGCTGATCGACCGCATCGGCGGCGAGCAGGTGCGCAATATGGGCACGATCGGCGGCAACATCGCCAACGGCTCGCCGATCGGCGACACACCACCGCCGCTGATCGCGCTCGGCGCGCAGCTCACCCTGCGAAAGGGCAAGACCCGCCGCACGATCCCGCTCGAAACCTTCTTCATCGCCTATGGCAAGCAGGACCGTCAGCCCGGCGAGTTCGTGGAAACGGTCCACGTGCCGGTGCCGGCAAAGGGCACGAAGTTTGCGGTCTACAAGGTCACCAAGCGGCGCGACGAGGACATCACCGCGACGCTCGGCACTTTCTATCTGATCCTGGCAAAAGACGGTACCGTGGCCGACATCCGCATCGCCTATGGCGGCATGGCGGCGACGCCGAAGCGCGCTACGGCGGTCGAGAAGGCGCTGATCGGAAAGCCTTGGAACGAAGCGACGGTGGAGGCGGCGATGCCCGGATACGCCCAGGATTTCACGCCGTTGACCGACATGCGGGCGACCGCCGAATACCGGGCGCTGGCGGCGAGGAACCTTCTGCTGCGCTTTTATGTCGAGACGACCGGGACCAAGGCGCCGCTCCGGGTGTCGCGCAGCGAGGCGGCCTGATGACCAAGCATGTTCCGAACCTCAGGGCCCAGAAGATTTCGGGCGGTGTCGCCAGCGACCAGCGGCACGATTCCGCGCACAAGCATGTCAGCGGCACGGCGGTCTATATCGACGACATGCCGGAGCCGGCCGGCACGCTGCATGGCTGTCTCGGCCTGTCCGCTGCGACGCATGCGACGATCACGAAAATAGACCTGTCGGCGGTGCGCGCCGCGCCCGGAGTCGTCGACGTGCTGACGGCAAAGGACGTGCCGGGCGAGAACGACATTTCGCCCACCGGCCGTCATGACGAGCCGGTGCTCGCCGACGGGAAAGTCGAGTTCTACGGCCAGGCGATCTTCTGCGTCATCGCAGAGACACGCGAACAGGCCCGCCGCGCGACCCGGCGGGCCAAGGTCGAATACGAGCAGCTGCCCTTCGTCACCGACATCGGCGCGCTAGACCCGCGCAAGGACAAGCTGGTCACGCCGCCGCTCACATTGAGGCGTGGCGACGCGGCAGCGGCGATCAAGGCTGCGCCGCGCAGGCTCAAGGGCAGGATGCGCCTCGGCGGCCAGGAGCATTTCTATCTCGAAGGCCATATCGCCATGGCCGTCCCCGGCGAGGACCAGGACGTCACGATCTATTCCTCGACCCAGCATCCGAGCGAAGTCCAGCATATGGTGGGCCATGCGCTGGGCATCCCGAGCAATGCCGTCACCGTGGAAATCCGCCGCATGGGCGGCGGCTTCGGCGGCAAGGAAACGCAGGGCAACCAGTTCGCGGCACTCGCTGCGATCGCCGCCAAGCGCCATCATCGCGCGGTCAAGATCCGGCCCGATCGCGACGACGACATGACCGCGACCGGCAAGCGGCACGATTTCCTGATCGACTACGAGGTCGGCTTCGACGACGACGGCAACATCCTGGGCGTTGACTTCATGTTCGCCGCGCGCTGCGGCTTTTCCTCGGACCTCTCCGGCCCGGTCACCGACCGTGCGCTGTTCCACTGCGATAACACCTATTTCTGGCCGGCGGTGCACGCCCAGTCGGCGCCGCTTTATACCAACACGGTCTCCAACACGGCCTTTCGCGGCTTCGGCGGCCCGCAAGGCATGGTCGGCGCCGAGCGCGTCATCGACGAGGTGGCCTTTGCCCTCGGCAAGGATCCGCTCGAGATCCGCAAGAAGAATTTCTACGGCACCACCAATCGCAACATCACGCCTTATCACCAGACGGTTGAGGACAATGTCATCCAGCGCATCATCGCCGAGCTGGAGGCAAGCTCGGACTATGCGCGGCGGCGGCGCGAGATCGGTGCCTTCAACGCCAACAGCCGCTTCATCAAGCGCGGCCTGGCGCTGACGCCGGTCAAGTTCGGCATTTCCTTCACCGCCACGCACTACAACCAGGCCGGCGCGCTGGTGCATGTCTACACCGACGGTTCGGTTCATCTGAACCATGGCGGCACCGAGATGGGGCAGGGCCTCTATCTCAAGGTGGCGCAAGTCGTGGCGGAAGAATTCCAGATTGACCTCGATCAGGTGAAGATCACCGCGACGACCACCGGCAAGGTGCCGAACACCTCCGCCACCGCGGCTTCCTCGGGTTCCGACCTCAACGGCATGGCGGCGCAGAATGCCGCCCGTCAGATCAAGGACCGGCTGACCAACTTCGCTTCGGAAAAATATCAGGTCCCGCGCGACCAGGTGTTGTTCCTGCCCAACCGGGTTCGCATCGGCAACCAGGAGATACCTTTCGGCGATCTCGTCAAGCAGGCCTATATGGCCCGCATCCAGCTTTCGGCGGCCGGCTTCTACAAGACGCCCAAAATCCATTGGAACCGCGACAAGGGTGAGGGTCGTCCCTTCTATTACTTCGCCTACGGCGCTTCCTGCTCGGAAGTCTCGGTCGACACGCTGACCGGCGAATATGTGGTCGAGCGCACCGACATCCTGCATGAAACCGGCCGCTCGCTGAACCGTGCCATCGACCTCGGCCAGGTCGAGGGCGGCTTTATCCAGGGCATGGGCTGGCTGACCACCGAGGAACTGTGGTGGGACGACAAGGGCCGGCTGCGTACCCATGCGCCGTCGACCTACAAGATCCCGCTCGCCTCCGACAGGCCGAAAATCTTCAACGTCACGCTCGCCGACTGGTCGGAGGCGAACGAGCCGACCGTGCATCGCTCCAAGGCCGTCGGCGAGCCGCCTTTCCCGCTTGGCATGTCGGTTCTGCATGCGCTTTCCGACGCCGTCGCGAGCGTCGAGGATCACAGGATCTGCCCGCGCCTCGACGCGCCGGCAACGCCTGAACGGGTTCTGATGGCGATCGAGCGCCTGAAGCGGGAAGCCGCAAACCCGGCCTGAATCTGCCTAAACGTGCAGATCGAGGCGCAAAACGCTATATTTCCAGGATGGAAATGCGGACGATGAACTCGAAAGTGCAAAGCCTGAAGGCGTTCCTCGGCCAAACTGGCCGTATAGCGCTCGTCGAGGTCGCGGCCACCAGGGGTTCGACGCCGCGCGAGGCCGGCGCCTTCATGCTTGTCTCGACATCGGCCATTTTCGGCACGATTGGCGGCGGCCAGCTCGAATATATGGCGATCGACAAGGCGCGCCAGATGCTGCGCTCTTCACCTCGGGACAATGGGGAGAGTGGGCCGGCCCGCATCGAGGTCGATGAGGTCTGCGCCACGTTTGAGGTCCCGCTCGGGCCGGAAATCGGCCAATGCTGCGGCGGCCGCGTCGAGGTTTCGATCCGTCTCGTCGATGAGTTGCTGGAGCAGCAGCTGATTGCCAACGCTCAATCGGAAGAGGCGCGTCTTCCCCACGTCTATCTCTTCGGCGGTGGCCATGTCGGCCAGGCGCTGGCCGCGTCGCTGGCGCTGCTGCCCATCCACGTCGTCGTCGTCGAAACCCGATCCGAGGCATTGGAAGGTATGCCGGAAGCGGTGGAGACTCGGCTGACGCCGATGCCCGAAGCTGTGGTGCGCGAAGCGCCGGCCGGCTCGGCCTTCGCTGTCCTAACCCACGACCATGCGTTGGATTTCCTGATCGTCGCCGAAGCGCTGAAGCGCGACGACACCGCCTATGTCGGCATGATCGGCTCCAAGACCAAGAAGGCGACCTTCAGGAGGTGGTTCCTGAAGTCCGTCGAGGGCAGCGAAGCTGAGTTCAACCGCCTTGTATCGCCGATCGGCGGCAATGCGGTGAAGGACAAGCGCCCGCCGGTTATCGCCGCACTTGCCGCCGCCGAGATCATGACGGCGCTGTTCTCGCATGCGGCGCGAATGTCCGGCGCGAATGCTTTCGAAAAGGCCATGGACGGCTGACGTCTGACTGCGCTCCCTGGGGGCGCCAAAGCTGACAGCTATGACTGCCGCTCACAGCTGCTCGTCGCTTTCTTCGTTTCCCAATTCGAGTTGAACCGTGTTTTCTGCGCGCCTGACCAATACGAGGCGAGAGACATGGATGTTTTGCGCATAGCAGCCTTTTCGGACGGCAACACCGGAGGCAATCCCGCCGGCGTGGTGATCGGCGAGGTCTTGCCTGACGCGGCCGACATGCAGCGCGTCGCGGCCGAAGTGGGCTTCTCGGAAACCGCCTTCGCCGCGCCTGAAGGCGAAAGCTGGCGCGTGCGTTATTTTTCGCCGGAGTCGGAGGTGCCGTTTTGCGGCCATGCCACCATTGCGCTCGGTGCGGCGCTGGTCAGGAAATTCGGCCGCGGCATCTTCAAGCTGAGGCTCAACCAGGCCAACATCACCGTCGAAGGGTTTCGCGACGGCGCCAACTTCGCCGCGGCGCTGCAGTCGCCGCCGACGCGCAGCCGGCCGGCTTCGTCGGAACTGGCGGGCGAAGCGCTCGCCTTGTTCGGCTATGAGCCGGGCGATCTCGATCCCGCCATTCCGCCGGCACTGGTCCACGGCGGCGCCGATCACCTCGTGCTGGCGCTGAAATCGCGCAAGGCGTTGGCTGCGATGGCTTACGACTTGAAGCAAGGCCAGTCCTTCATGCGGCGCGAAGGCTTTGTCACCATCCTGCTCGCTTATGCCGAGACACCGCGCCTCTTCCACACGCGCAATCCCTTCGCTTCCGGCGGCGTCTACGAGGATCCGGCGACAGGCGCCGCCACTGCGGCCTTCGCCGGCTATCTGCGCGATCTCGGCTGGCCGCATGGCGGCGCCATCGACATCGTCCAGGGCGAGGATATGGGTATGCGCTCGCGCCTCCATGCAGACATCCCGCCGGCTCCCGGCAGCTCGATCAGGGTGTCCGGAACGGCCAGGTTAATGGATTAGATCCTAGATCGGCCGTTTCAGGCCGAGATGTTCGCGCAAAGTGCGGCCTTCATAGTCCTTGCGGAACAGGCCGCGCCGCTGCAGCTCCGGCACCACCAGTGTCGCAAAGGCGTCGAGCTCGCCAGGGAACCAGGATGGCATCACGTTGAAGCCGTCGGCCGCGCCGCCTTCGAAGCGGACCTGCAATTCGTCGGCGATCTCTCTGGCCGTGCCGACCACGCGCCAATGGCCCCGCGCGCCGGCAAAGTAACGCGCGAGCTCGCGAATCGAAAGCCCGTCGCGGCGCGCCTGCTCGACGACCAGCGCCTGTCGGCTTTTCATGCCCTCGCTCTCCGGCAGTTCGGGCAGCGGCCCTTCGATCGGGTAGCGGCCGAGGTCGGAGATGCTGAGATAGCTGGAGAGCAGCGCCACGCCGACATCGTCGGGAATCAATTCCTGCAGCGCATCGTATTTCGCCTGCGCCTCAGCTTTCGTGGCGGCGACGATCGGCGCTACGCCGGGCATGATCTTCACATCGTCCGGCTGGCGTCCGTAAGCGGCGACCCGCCCTTTGAGATCGTCATAGAAGGCCTTGGCTTCCTCGAAAGTCTGCGCCGCCGAGAACACGACATCGGCGGTGCGCGCGGCCAAATCCTTGCCGTCGTCCGAGGCGCCCGCCTGCACCATCACCGGCGCGCCTTGCGGCGAGGGCGGTATGTCGAGCGGGTCTCGCACCGTGAAGCTTTCGCCATCATGGCCGGCAGGCTTGCGGTGCCAGAGCCCGGTCGTCACGGTGGCGAACTCGCGCGCCCGCGCATAGCGGTCGGCATGCGGCCGCAGCCCCGTCGCGCCGAAATTCGCCGCCTCGATCGGGCTCGCCGAGGTGACGAGATTCCAGCCGGCCCGCCCGCCGCTCAGATTGTCGAGCGAGGCAAACATGCGCGCCAGCTCATAGGGTTCGTTGTAGCTGGTCGATGCCGTCGAAACGAGGCCGATGCGATCCGTCTGCGCGGCCAGCGCCGAAAGCAGGCTGATCGGCTCGAAGCCGATTGAGCGCGACGTCTGGCTGGCGATCTGGACATTGGCCTCGCGCAAGCCGGCCGCATCCTCGCAGAACACCATGTCGAACTTCGCCGCTTCGGCCGTGCGGGCAAGTTGTATGTAGTGGTCGATGTCGATACCGGCCGTGACATGCGCGTCCGGGTGACGCCAGGCGGCGATATGGTGTCCCGTCGCCCAAAGGAAGAGGCCGAGCTTCATTTGGCGCGCGGTCATTTTGCGCCTCCTTCGCCGAGCCCAAGACGCGCGCGCAACGTCGCGCCCTGCTGGCCCCGGCCGGCGAGGCCGTGGCGTTGGAGTTCCGGCAAGACACGGTCGGTAAAACTCTGAAGCGCCGTGACACCAGCCGGCAAAACAAGATTGAAGCCGTCACAGCCACTCGAGCCCGGCAAGATTCGAAGCCTGTCGATAGGCGGCTCGGATTCAATGGCGATCGTCAGCAGCACCTTCACGACTTCCGGTTGGCGGCCGGTGGCAAGCGCTCGGCGTCTCAAGTCGGCGGTCGCAGCATTCGCGGCCTCGGCCGATTGTTCCTCGACCAGGATGATGTCGGCGACGCGGCTCGCGAAATCGCGATCGGTCTCGCTTAAGCCGGACATGACCAGCACAGGCGTGTCCTGCGGCGAGCAGGCGACATTGAGCGGCCCGCGGACCACGAAGAACTCGCCCTTATGATCGAGGAAATGCATCTTGTCGGGATCGTGGAACCGACCGCCCACCTTGTCGAACAGCAAGGCATCCGCGTCCCAGCCCTGCCATAACCCCTGGACGATGCCGATATATTCTTCCCCGCGGCGGCGGAAATCGTGATCGGAGAACCCTTCCGGGCGGCTGAAATTCACTGCCTCGCGCGGGTTCTGCTCCAGCGTGGCGTTCCAGCCGATGCGGCCATGGCTGATGATGTCGAGCGAAGCAAACCGGCGCGCCAGATTGTAGGGCTGGTGCGCGAGCGTCGAGGCGCTGGCCACGAGCCCGATCCTGTTGGTCACCGTCGCCAGGGCGGCCAGCAGTGTCGTGGCTTCGAACAGGCTGGTCGATGGCACATCGGCGGAGTCGGAAATGATGACCATGTCAACGCCCGCCCCTTCCGCCTTCCGCACGAAGGCGCTGATTTGGCCGAAGTCCGGGACGTCTCGCCCGTCGGTCGTGGCGATGTTTAGAGAAACGGCGAGATGCATGCGGTGGCCCATTTGGCTGCGGGCGACGTCTCGCAGCCATTCGGCTACCAACCTAGGCCGGCTTTCGCGCAAGGCAACCGGCGCGGGTGGGCCACGCGGCTATCACTTTCCAGCCAGAATATCCTTGATCAGCCGCTGGCAGCGCTCGGCCATGAAATCGAGCAGCAGCCGCACCTTTGGGTCCTGCAGCTTCTTGTGCGGATAGACGGCGGCGAACTGCACCGGCGTCGGTGGCGTCTGGGGCAGTATCACCTTCAGCCGCCGGTCGCGGATGAAGGGCTCCACCTCGAAACGCGGCTTGTTGATGATGCCGCGCCCCGACAGCGCCCAGCCGGTCAGCACGTCGCCGTCGTCGGTGTCATAGGGCCCGTGCACCTCGAATTTCTGTGGGCCGGTCGGCGTCTGCAGCGTCCAGACATATTCGCGCGCGCCGGCATAGCGCAGCATCAGGCAGTCGTGCTTCCTGCCGACCAGTTCCTGCGGCTCGGCCGGTTCGCCGCGCGCCTCCAGATATTTCGGCGCCGCCACCAGCACGCGCTCGCATTCCATGATGCCGCGCATCCTGAGGCTGGAATCCTCGATGATGCCGAGGCGGAAGGCGACGTCGATGCCTTCCTTCATGATGTCGACATTGTGGTCGGAGAGCCTGAGCCGCACCTCGATATCGGGATATTTGTCATGGAAATCCGGAATGCCCGAAGCGATCAGCCGGCGGCCAAGGCCGAGCGGCGCCGTAACCCTGATCGTGCCGCGCGGCTGGCCGGAAAGCGCTGCGACCGCCGCTTCCGCCTCGGTGATCGCATCCAGCACCTGCTTGGCGCCGGTGTAGAACACCGTGCCGTGCTCGGTCGGCATCAATTGCCTTGTCGTACGGTTGAACAGCCGCACGCCCAGATGCTTTTCCAGTTCCTTGATCCGGTTGGAGGCTACTGCCGGCGAAATGCGCATGTCACGCCCCGCCGCCGACAGATTGCCGAGCTCGACGACGCGGACGAAGACGGCAATGTTGTCGAGATAGGCCATGTGTGGCTCTCAAACGGCTATGAAGGGTAAGCCTAGTATTTTACATTTTTTTTTGAAAGTCATCGCGCACCTCGCCTCTTTTCGTTTCGGCGCGAGCCCGTAAAGTCGCTCTCATCGGCAGGGACGAGTGCAATGACGGATTTCGCGATTTTCTGGGACTGGCTGAGTTTTGCAGTCCGCTGGCTGCATGTCATCACCGGCATCGCCTGGATCGGCTCGTCTTTCTATTTCGTCGCGCTCGACCTCGGTCTGCGCCAGCGCCCCGGCCTGCCCGCCGGGGCCTTCGGCGAAGAGTGGCAGGTGCATGGCGGTGGCTTCTACCACATCCAGAAATACCTGGTGGCGCCCGCCGAGATGCCGGAGCACCTCACCTGGTTCAAATGGGAGTCCTACGCCACCTGGCTGTCGGGCTTCGCCATGCTCTGCGTGGTCTACTATGCCGGCGCCGATCTGTTCCTGATCGACCCCAATGTGCTCAACATATCGGCGCCGGTCGGCATCCTCTTGTCGATGGCTACCATCGGCGTCGGCTGGGTCGTCTACGACCTGCTCTGCCGCTCGCCGCTGGGCAAAAGCGACACCGGGCTGATGCTGGTGCTTTACTGCGTGCTGGTGTTCATAGCCTGGGGGCTTACGCACCTCTTCACCGGCCGCGCCGCCTTCCTGCATCTCGGCGCCATCACCGCCACGATCATGTCGGCCAATGTCTTCATGGTCATCATCCCCAACCAGAAGATCGTCGTCGCCGACCTGATCGCCGGCCGCAAGCCGGACCCGAAATACGGCAAGATCGCCAAGCAGCGCTCGCTGCACAACAACTACCTGACCTTGCCGGTCCTGTTCCTGATGCTGTCGAACCATTACCCGCTGGCGTTCGGGACGCAGTTCAACTGGGTTATCGCCTCGCTGGTCTTCATCATCGGGGTGCTGATCCGGCACTATTTCAACACGGTCCACGCGCGCAAGGGCAACCCGACCTGGACATGGCTCGGTGCTGCCGTGCTGTTCATGATCATCGTCTGGCTCTCGACGGTGCCGAAGGTGCTGACCGGCGAGCCGAACACCTCCGCCGCTTCGGCCGCCGCCCAGGTCTATATCGCCTCGGCGCATTTCCCGGCGGTGCGCGACACGGTGCTTGGTCGCTGCTCCATGTGCCATACGGAAGAGCCGGTTTATGAAGGCATCTACCATGCGCCGAAGGGCGTGCTGCTCGACACCGACGAGCGCATCGCCGAGCACGCGCGAGAGATCTACATCCAGGCCGGCCGGGCGCATGCCATGCCGCCCGCCAACGTTACCCAGATCACCGACCAGGAACGGGACCTTCTGGTCGCCTGGTTCGAAGGCGCCGGAAAGTAAGCATGACCTCAAAACTTCTGCGCGGCCGCACGCTCTCCTTCCTGCGCTGGCCCGAAACGGTCGACGATCATTCCGCCTGGCGCTACGAGGAGGATGGCGCCCTGTTGATCGAAAACGGCAAGATCGTTGCCGCCGGATCTTATGCGGAAGTCCTGAAGAAGGCGGGCGCGAGCGTCGAGACGATCGACCATCGCCCGCATCTCATCCTGCCGGGCTTCGTCGATGCCCACGTGCATGTGCCGCAGATGCAGGTCATCGCCTCCTACGGCGCCGAGTTGCTCGATTGGCTGAACAAGTACACCTTTCCCGAAGAGTCGAAATTCCAGAACGCGCAACACGGCCGCCGCATCGCGCGTCTGTTCCTCGATGAGATGCTGCGCCACGGCACGACGACAGTGGCTGCCTATTGCTCCGTGCACAAATCATCGGCCGAGGCTTTCTTCGCCGAGTCGCATGAACGCAACATGCTCAACATCGCCGGAAAGGTGATGATGGATCGCAACGCGCCGGACGGTGTGCGTGACACGCCGCGGAGCGGCTATGACGATACGAAGGCGCTGATCGCCGAATGGCACGGCAAGGGCCGTCAGCTCTACGCAATCACGCCGCGCTTCGCCATTACCTCCTCGCCCGAGCAGATGGAGATGGCCGGCGCGCTTTGCCGCGAGCATCCCGACCTCCACATGCAGACGCATCTGTCGGAGAACCACGCCGAGATCGCCTTCACGCAGGAGCTTTATCCCTGGTCGCGCGACTACACCGACGTCTATGAACACTACGGGCTGTTGGGCAGGAAAAGTCTGTTCGGCCACTGCATTCATCTTTCCGAACACGAGGCGAACGCCTTGTCGCAGTCGGGGTCGGTCGCGGTGTTTTGCCCGACCTCCAACCTCTTCCTCGGCTCCGGCCTGTTCGACTATCAGCGTTACCGCCGTCGCGAGAATCCGCTCAGGATCGCCGCAGCCACGGATGTCGGCGGCGGCACCAACTATTCGATGCTGCGCACCATGGACGAGGGCTACAAGGTGATCGCGCTGAACGGCGAGAAGCTGAACCCCTTCCAGTCCTTCTGGCAGCTGACGCGCGGCAATGCCGAGGCGCTATCGGTGGCCGACAAGGTCGGCACGCTGGACGAAGGCACCGACGCCGACACCGTCGTGCTCGACGCCCGTTCGACGCCGGGCATGCGGCTCAGGATGGAAACGGTCGAAACGCTGGCCGAGGAACTTTTCCTGCTGCAGACGCTGGGCGACGATCGCGCCGTGCGCGAGGTCTATGTGGCGGGCCGTCCGGCGAAGAGCGCGATTGTCGCATAGATTAAATGCGCTGGTCGCTTGACCCGGCGTCAGCCATCGGCCAAAGCGTGCGTCGACATTGACAGGGGAAACGCCATGGCCACCGCCGACGACATCGCTCTGATCAAAAAACAGGAAGCCACGCTGGTCTTCGCGGCCTTCGACGAGGCCGTCGCCTTCAAGATCGGCTCTGCCATCCGAGACAGGGCTTTGAAGGAAGACCTGCCGATCATCGTCGACATCAGGACCTTCGACCGGCCGCTCTTCTACGCCGCCATGCCGGGCTCTAACGCCTCCAATCCCGATTGGGCGCGGCGCAAGATCAATGTCGTGAAGCGCTATCTGCGAAGCACCTACCGTCTTGTGCTGGAGCAGCAGCGTCCCGACCGCACCTTCAAGGTCGGAGAAGCGCTTGACATCGCCGATTATGTGCTCGCGGGCGGCGGCTTTCCGGTCACGGTGAAGGGCGCGGGCGTCATCGGCGTTATCGCCGTTTCCGGCCTGCCGGAGCGCGAGGATCATGGCGTCGTCGTCGATGCTCTGTGCGCCCTCCTTGGCATCGATGCGAGCGGGCTCGCGCTGCCGCCGGAAGAAAAATGACCGATCCGAAAAGCTTTCTCACGTCGATCTTCTTCGCCGCTGTTGCCGCCGCCGACCCGAAAAAGACGATCCGCAATCATCTGCCGGCGAAGCCGAAGGGCCGCACCATCGTCATCGGCGCCGGCAAAGGCTCGGCGCAGATGGCGGCGGCCTTCGAGAAGGTCTGGGACGGCCCGATCGACGGCCTTGTCGTCACGCGCTACGGCTATGGCGCAAGATGCGAGCGCATCGAGATCATCGAGGCGGCGCATCCGGTGCCGGACGCCGCTGGCCTCGAAGCCTCGCGCCGGCTGCTGGAGAAGGTGCGGGGTCTGACCGCAGACGATCTGGTGGTGGCGCTGATTTCCGGCGGCGGCTCGGCCCTGCTGCCGTCGCCTGCTCCCGGCCTGACCCTGGCCGACGAGATTGCCGTCAACGAGGCGCTGCTTGCCTCCGGCGCGCCGATCGCGGCGATGAACACCATCCGCAAGCATGTCTCGACCATCAAGGGCGGACGCCTGGCTGCTGCCGCTCACCCGGCGCGCGTGGTGTCGCTGGTGGTTTCCGACATTCCAGGCGACAACCCGGCGCTGGTTGCCTCGGGACCGACCGTTCCCGACACCGGCAGCCGCGAGGATGCTCTGGCCTCGATCGCCGCTTACGGCATGAAGCTGCCCGCCTCGGTCATGGCGCATATCGGGTCGCCGGCCGCCGATGCGCCGCGCCCCGACGATCCACGCTTTGCCGGCAATGAGGTTCACTTGACCGCCTCGGCCGGTGTGTCGCTGGAGGCGGCCGCCGCGGAAGCGAAACGGCAAGGCATCGAAGCGGTTATCCTGTCCGATGCAATTGAGGGTGAGGCCCGCGAGGTCGGCGGGGTCCACGCGGCGATTGCCCGCGAGGTGGCGACCCGCAACCGCCCCTTCCAGAAGCCCGTTCTGATCCTGTCCGGCGGCGAGACCACCGTTACACTCCGCGCCAAAGGCAAAGGCGGCCGCAACTCGGAATTCCTGCTCGCCTTCGCCATCGGCATCGAGAGCGTGAACGGCATCCACGCCTTAGCCGCGGATACCGACGGCATCGACGGCTCGGAGAACAATGCCGGCGCCTTTGCCGACGGCTCGACTGTGTCGCGCATGCGTGCGGCCGGCGTCGATGCCAAGGCGATGCTTGCCGGCAACAACGCCTGGACCGCTTTCAACGCGGTCGGGGATTTGTTCGTGCCGGGTCCGACGGGCACGAATGTGAATGATCTGAGGGCAGTCCTGGTTAGGTAGCGCGGAGCCCCACAGAGGTCGTCATTGCTCCGCCCGTCGATGAGAAGCGATGGACGTTTCGGCGAATCGCAGAGGTCGCACGACCGTGCAACGGCATCCGCCGGTGCGAGCTCCGATAAGGGACCTAAATCGATCACGACCCCATCAATTCCCTCACCTTCCGCATATCCCGCAGAAACCGCTCCTTCTCGGCCTCCTTGTCCTCTTGATCGCGGATGCGCAGGATGAAGGAGGGGTGGATGGTGAGAAATACGCGCAATCCATCCTCGCGCTCGACCACTTCGCCGCGCATCTTGGTGATCGGCACCGCCTTGCCGAGCAGCGACTGCGCGGCCGTCGCGCCAAGCGCCACCACGAGGTTCGGCTTGATGAGATCCAGCTCCTTGTCCAGCCACCAGCGGCAGGCCTGGATCTCGCCGGCGTTGGGCTTGGAGTGGATGCGCCTTTTTCCGCGCGGCTCGAATTTGAAATGCTTGACCGCATTGGTCACATAGACCTTGCGGCGGTCGATCTCGGCGTCGTCCAATATGCTGTCGAACACCTTTCCCGCCGGCCCGATGAAGGGCTTGCCGGCGAGATCCTCCTGGTCGCCGGGCTGTTCGCCGACGAAGATCACAAAGGCGTTGTCCGGCCCTTCGCCGAACACAGTCTGCGTCGCGTCGCGCCAGAGCGGGCAACGGCGGCAGCCTTTCGCCTCTTCGCGCAGCTCCGGAATGTCTTCGGCCTCTGGCGCCACCACATCGGCTGGCTCGGGCGTCGGCCAGTGCTTGGCCTTCACCTTGGCATGGTGCGGTGCTGGGCTGGTTGGCATCCGGTCGATCATGGCTGACGCGGCTCCGTCCGCTCCTGCTATCAGATCTGGAATGAGCGAGGCCTCGGGAAGGTTCCGCCAATATTTCTTGGGCATCTCCTTCTGCATCGCCTTCACCTTGAGCCGGGCGGGATTGAAGATGTTTTCGAAATAGGTCCGCCAGAGCGCCTCGGCATCGTCTTGCGCCGGCGCGTCGCGCCTGGCCGCACCCGGCCCGATCGCCAGCCGCTCGCCGTCCCAGTCGGCCGAGGCAAGCGGGGTCAGGATCGTCCAGCGCATCCCGGTGAAACGGCGCACGAAAAAATCGGCATTGCGCTCGACGATGAAATGGTCGGGCTCGAACCACGCGACATAGCGCTCGTCCGCGCCTTCGCCGATCTTCCGGAAGCGCACGAAGGCGCGCATCTTGTGGATGTCGCGGTGCACCGCCTTCTCTATCGCCTCCAGCCGCCGGATATCGGGATCGGTTGCGATCGAAAGCAGCTTCGGCTCCGAGCGCAACCGCCAAAGCAGCCGGTAGAGCAAGCTGAAGCGCTCCGGATCGCAATGGCAGATCACCGTCTCGGCGCGCTCGACGAAGTCGCGCGGCACGACCAGCCGCGCATCGGCTTGCGCAGCCGGCAAATCGCTGGCGCCGTCTTCGCCATCCGGCTCGACCTGCCACGCGACATCTTCCGGCGGAATATCGTTCGTCGCCAGCCGCCGCGCGGCATCCCGCCAGCCGGCAAAATCGGTCTGGCTTTCGAGTCGGACGACATGGATGGCGAGGTTGAGTTGGGCTCTTGCCATGGTCAGAACAATGAAAGCTGCTCGCAGGAACGGGTGATCACCTGGCGCAAACCGGCCTTGTCGGTCAGCGCGCCGGGCGACCAGCCCTCCGCGATGATGAAGGGCCGCACCTTGTTGACCGAATGGCAAAGCCGGCTCACATCCTCCAGCCGCAGCCGGCGGTGGCGGCGTGTCTCGATGATCCTGTCGATCACCTTGGTCCCGAGCCCGGGCACGCGCAGCAGAGCTTCCCGCTCGGCGCGGTTGACGTCGACCGGGAACCGGCCACGGTTGCGCAGCGCCCAGGCAAGCTTGGGGTCGATGGCAAGGTCGAGCATCCCGTCATTGCTGCCTGCCAGGATCTCCGGTTGCGAGAAGCCGTAAAAGCGCATCAGCCAGTCCGCCTGGTATAGCCGGTGCTCGCGCATCAAGGGTGGCTTCTGCAATGGCAGCGCAGAGGACGAATCCGGGATTGGGCTGAAGGCGGAGTAGTAGACGCGGCGCAGGTGATAGCTGCCGTAAAGCCGGGCGCTGGCGCGCAAAATGCCGTCGTCGGAGGTCCTATCGGCGCCGACGATCATCTGCGTCGACTGGCCGCCCGGCGCGAATCGCTCGCGCTTTCGGCTCTGCAGCGTCGGCTCGCCCTTCTCCTCGATTTTGCAGCGCAGCTTGGCCATCGAAAGCCGGATCCTTTCCGGCTTCTTTTCCGGCGCCAGCTTCTTGACGCCTTCGTCCGTCGGCAGCTCGACATTGATCGACAAGCGGTCGGCATAGAGGCCGGCTTTCTCGATCAACTCGGCCGATGCCTCCGGGATGGTTTTCAGATGAATATAGCCGCCGAACTTTTCCTCGATCCTGAGCCTGCGCGCCACCTCGACCATCTCGCCCATCGTCTCGTCCGGCGAGCGGATGACGCCCGAGGACAGGAACAGCCCCTCTATGTAGTTGCGCCGGTAGAAATCCATGGTGAGCTTCACCACCTCCTCGACGCTGAAGCGAGCGCGCCGCACATTCGAGGAGGAGCGGTTGATGCAATAGCTGCAGTCGTAGATGCAGAAATTGGTCAGCAGGATTTTCAGGAGCGATATGCAGCGCCCGTCCGGCGCGTAGGAGTGGCAGATGCCGGAACCCTCGGTCGAACCGATGCCGCCCGATCTCAGCGAGTCGCGTTTCGCTGACCCTGACGACGCGCAGGAAGCGTCGTATTTTGCGGCATCGGACAGGATCGCCAGTTTCTCGCGGACGGAAAGCACAGCCATCTGTTCATGATATGTTCCAGAAATGCAATTGGCTATAACTTTTGATTGCCGTCGGCAAAACGTGATCGCTTGGCTATCGGGCGGGCCTCACACCTCGTGCAGATAAAGGTGGTAGTCCAGCTCGCTGACGGTGCGGGCGACGCGCAGATATTCCGCCTGCTTGATCGCGACGAAGGTGCGATGCAGGTCGGGGCCGAGCGCCGACTTCAGGAAATCGGAGCCCTTGGCTGCCTCGATTGCGGCGCGCCAGTCGGCCGGCATGGTCGATCTTTCGCTCGCCTGCTCGTAGCCGTTCCCGGTCGTCTCCGGCCCCGGATCCAGCCCCTCGTCGAGGCCCTTGACGATGCCGGCCAGCACCGTCGCCGCCACCAGATAGGGATTGGCGTCGACGCCCGACGGCCGGTGCTCGATGCGCCGGTTCCTGGCATCGCCCGCCGGCACGCGCAGCGCCACCGATCGGTTGTTGACGCCCCATGTCGGTGCCACCGGCGCATAGGATTGCGAGACGAAGCGGCGCCATGAATTGGCGTGGGGCGCAAACACCAGCATCGATTCCGCCATGGTGTGGATCAACCCGCCAAGCGCATTGAGCAGCTTCGGCGACCATTTCTCGCCGGCAGCCTCGGTAAAGACGTTTTTGCCGGCGTCGTCCTGCAGCGAAACATGGAAATGCATGCCCGACCCGGCATAGGCCTCGATGGGCTTGGCCATGAAGCAGGCGGTCACGCCGTGCCGCCGCGCTTGCGCCCTCACCAGCCGCTTCAGCATGATGAGGTCGTCGGCTGCTCGCATCACGTCCTTGCGGTAGTTCAGCGTCAGCTCGTACTGGCCGGGCGCATATTCGGAAATGACCGTTTCGGCCGGAATGCCTTGCGCCTGGGCCGCGGCATAGATGTCGGAAAACAGCGGCTCCATGCCGTGCAGATGGTCGACCGAATAGACTTCCGTCTTCGCCGAACGGCGCCCGTCGAGCACCGCGCGGGCAGGCTGCACCTTGCCGTCCGCGTCGCGCTCGTTGGACAGCAGGAAAAATTCCAGCTCGAAGGCGCCGGCCGGATGCAGGCCGCGCGCCGCCAGCAGTTCCACCTGCCTTGCCAGCACCAGCCGCGGGTCGGAGGTCATCGGCTGTCCGTCGAGATGGTACATCGACATCAGCACCTGGCCGCGGGCCGGATTGGTGCCGTAGAGCGGCACCAGCGTGCCCGGGATCGGCCATGCCCGCAGATCGCCGTCGCCGGTGTCCCATACCAGCCCGGTTTCGTGCACATCCTCCCCGGTGATGTCTAGGCCGAGGATCGAGATCGGCAGATGCCGGCCGTTCTCGAAAATCCCCATCACCTCGTGCCGGCGCACGATCTTGCCGCGGCCGATGCCGTTGGCGTCGGTGAGCACGATGTCGAACGCCTCGATCTCCGGATGCGCGTCGAGAAAGGCCTTCGCCTCGGCGGGCGTCGAGCCGGAAGGGGACATGGTAACGGCGTTCGGATTGTCCATGGCCGCTTTTCTCACGCCGTAAGCCGGGCCGCAACCGCGGCGAAGGCGGCGATCAGCCGGCTCACCTGCGCGGAAGTTGTCACCGGCGAGATCAGCATCATGTTGTGGAACGGCGCGATCAGCACGCCGCGATTGACCAGCGCGACATGGATGGCGGCTTCCAATTCCGGCGCATGCGCCTTCTCGGCCTCGCCGCCATTATGCAGCGGCCCGGGCGCGCAGATGAATTCGACGCGGGCGCCGACCCGCGCGACATGCCAGGGCAGCTTGTTTCGTTGGATGACGGCGGTCAGCCCCGCATCGAGCCGGCGCGCCAGCCGGTCCATATGGGCGTAGGCATCCTCCGTCATCACCTCTTCCAACGTGGCGCGCATCGCCGCGAATTGCAGCGGATTGGCGGACAGCGTCGTGCCCATGCCGGAATAGCCTGGCTCCTTGGTCCGATTGTAGGCGCCGTAGCGCGTGGCGACCCCCTCGCTCATCCCCCAGATGCTCGCCGGCACGCCGCCCGCCACCGGCTTGCCGAGCACGAACAGGTCCGGCTCCAGCCCGTGCTTGCGTGTGTAACCGCCGGGTCCCGTCGAAATCGTGTGCGTCTCATCGATCAAGAGCAGCGTGCCGGACGCTCGGGTCAGGCGCCGCAGCGCGTCATGGAAGCCTGGATCCGGCAGCACCATGCAGGAGTTGGTCAGCACCGGCTCGGTGATGACACAGGCGACGTCGCGGTCCGCAAGCGCTGCTTCCAGGGCTGGGATGTCGTTGAACTCGACGATCTTCGTCGCCCGCGTCAGGTCACGGAACTCGCCGGCCAATCCGGGCCGGTTCACCGGCTTGCCGTCGATCAGCCGCACCATCGTCTCGTCGACCGAGCCGTGATAGCAACCATTGAAGACCAGGATCTTTTCGCGGCCGGTCACGGCGCGGGCGACGCGCAGCGCGAAGCGGTTGGCGTCGGTGGCGGTCGTGGCGATCTGCCAATAGGGCAGGCCGAAGCGCTGCTGCAGGAGTGGGCCGATCGCCAGCGCATCCTCGCTGGGCAGCATGTAGGTCAGACCCCGGGCCGCCTGCCGGCGTATGGCGCGCGCGACCGCCGGCGGCGAGTGGCCGAGCATCGAGCCGGTGTCGCCCAGGCAGAAATCGTCGAGCCTGTTGCCGTCGATATCGGTGATGGTGGCGCCCTTGGCGCCGTCGACCAGGATCGGGAATGGCGTCGGCCAGTCGGTCATCCAGTGCATCGGCACGCCGCCGAGGAAGCCGGCGATGCCGTTGCCGAGCTTCGCCTCGGAGTTCAGCCGCGCCTTGCGGAAGGCGGCCGCCTCCGTCTCGCGCAATTCGGCGATGCGGGCGATGTCGATGCCGCCGATGGAATTCCTGGAACTGTCCGATGCCTGCATGAAAACCCCTGTGTTTCGCGCGGCACTCTGCCCATGGCTTGGCAAAACTGCAATTGGCCGTGGAGGGGGCGGGCGTTGGGGCAGGCAGTAGGGCAGTAGGGCAGTAGGGCAGTAGGGCAGTAGGGCAGTAGGGCAGTAGGGCAGTAGGGCAGTAGGGCAG
>NZ_JARTVT010000089.1:0-1399 GCF_029625685.1 Mesorhizobium sp. WSM4976 | reverse complement strand
GGATTGAACGAAGCCGCTAACGCGGCATTTGGCGGATCGGTTTGCGGGTGACGCTTCTGTTTTGAAGGATTGCGGCTGTTGAAGCGCAATCTCGAGAACAGGAGCAATGAGATGGTCGAGTTGAGCCCTCTTCGCCGGCGCATGATCGAGGACATGACGATCCGCAATCTGTCGCCGGCCACCCAGCGATCCTACGTGCATGCGGTGGCGAAGTTTTCGCGCTACTTTGGCCGCTCCCCTGACCGGCTTGGCCTTGAGGACGTGCGCGCCTTCCAGGTGCATCTGGTCTCAACAGGGATTTCGTGGCCGGCGCTAAACCAGACGGTGTGCGCACTGCGGTTCTTCTACGGCGTGACGCTGGGCCATGCCGAGATCCCGGAGCGCATTGCCTACGCCCGCTCGCCACGCACGCTGCCAGTGGTGTTGAGCGCCGACGAGGTGGTCAGGTTCCTGGAAGCGGTCCCGAGCCTTAAGACGCGCACGGCCCTGACGACAGCCTACGCTGCTGGCCTTCGCGCCTCGGAGACCGTCGGCCTAAAGGTCGGCGACATCGACAGCGGACGCGGCGTCATTCGGGTCGAGCACGGCAAGGGCGGCAAGGACCGCACCGTGATGCTTTCGGCGCAGCTTCTGCGCATCCTGCGGGTCTACTGGCGGCTGGCGAAGCCGCAGGACTGGCTGTTTCCCGGGCGCGGCGCCGATCGCCATATCGATGTGCAGGTGTTGTATTCGGCCTGTCGCTCGGCGCGTGCGGCCGCCGGCATCGACAAGCGAGTGACGGTCCACACGCTCAGGCACAGCTTCGCGACGCATCTTCTGGAGAACGGCACCGACATCCGCATCATCCAGGTTCTGCTCGGCCACAACAACCTGTCGAGCACGGTGCGCTACACCAGGGTCTCAAACAGCCTAATCCGGCGCACGACGAGCCCGCTCGACCGGCTGAACGTCGAGGTCGTGCCGCCGGGCTGATCCAGTCCCGCCCATGCCGGCGGGACTGGAGGTGGCGGATATCTTCCGCCGCCATGGCGAGGCGTATCGACAGACCCATAACGGCCATCTCGGGCGTGTCGAGCGCCGCACGATGAGCGCGATCGAGCTGTGCCGGACTGCCGAACTGGGCGGTCACGTCGAGGGCTGCCGCTCCTGCGGGTCGATCCGCGTGGCGTACAATTCCTGCCGCAACCGGCATTGCCCCAAGTGCCAGGGCCAGGCCTGCCGGGACTGGCTCGCCGCGCGGCAGGACGAGCTTCTGCCGGTGCCCTACTTCCACGTGGTGTTCACGCTGCCGGTCGAGGTCGCCGCGATCGCCTTCCAGAACAAGAGGGTGCTCTACACGATCCTGTTCAAGGCGGCGGCCGAGACGCTGCGCACGATCGCCGCCGATCCCAGACATCTA
>NZ_JARTVT010000088.1:0-1428 GCF_029625685.1 Mesorhizobium sp. WSM4976 | reverse complement strand
CACGCTGATCAGCCCGGCCCATGCCGGAGAGCTCGGCGACCAATGCCGCCAGCTACACCACATCCCGGGACATGATCGACACCGGTTGCAGTGGCGGCTTGGGCAATCACCTCGTCGGTACTTCTTAGACCAAAGGCCGGCCGCAAATCGGCTGGTGCAGCACCTTCGTATAGCGCGCGCCATTCGCCGGTGGTCTGATGAATTAGGGCAGGTGTGTTATTCGGCAGGCGATAGTTAAACGCTATGAGCGCTCCATCGTCCCCAAAGCCATATCTTCCCGTGCCTCTACCTTCATCTGGCCCATAAGTATCGATGAGGGAGCGCCATTTTCCGGCGCGGCTCCAATCGGGGTACGCGCCTATGGTTGGCGCAACATACTGACTTGCAACGCCAGGTCGCAGGCGATGAAGACGCACCTTGGCTGCTCCTTCGGAGGTCGCTGCCGCGGCGATAACCTTGAAATCCACCCAACGACGCGAAACCCAAGCTCGCACGCTCGACACTCGCCAGAACGCATCAAGCATATCGGACACTCTCTTTCCGGACCCAATGAAGTCGGTGACAAGACAGATGGTGCCGGCCGGGTTGGTCTTGCCTCGTATGAGATCCGGGCCGGGGTGGTTCATGAAAATCGTCGGCCAGGTTTCCTTCGCCTGTGAAATCACGAAGGCAACTAGTCCCTCGCTTCCGACTCTAGGGCTTCCCCTTGCAGGTCGTACTGCTGGCGGTCCAATCCGACCGACGGCGCGCATTCTGACGCGGCCGGAGGAATCTAGGACAGGTTGGACATCGAAAGCCTTTGCCCCACCGAACTCCCGTTCGGCGTAGAGGGCTATCCTGCGATGCCTGCCTCGGCGCGTCTTAGCCAGTTCGTAAAGCTGCGACCTGAGTGCAGCGCTTACTTCCTCCTCATTGAGCAACAACATTGCGTCCAGCAGCGATGCTGCAGCAGATTTGTCGTCTTCATTGAACTGACTTAGCCATGCACGCGCGGTTGGATAACTGGACAAAGGTTTACGATCGAGCAAGTTCGCCTCCGGACAATCAAGACGACTAATTGCAGGACTGCGATCTTTTGAAAAGCTACCCGCTCAGATTCAGGGGATATGTCTGCCAGGATAGGCGCGGTGAGCGACGAGAGGAAGAGCAGCTTCTGGAATATCTAGCCTTCATCCGTTCAAGGAAAACGAGGTTAGAGTGAAGTGGTCCAATTCGGGCGGGCGTTCCGTAGGGCATGCCAACGTGGTACTATCGGAACATTGTTGGAGTTGGTCAGGCAAAGGCGCAAAGACCGGCGCCGCGTTCACATCCTGGGAAAAACTGACAGCATTGGCGGCTGGAGAGGTCGGCTTGGCCTGCTGCCGGTTTTTCGGACACCAGGTTAAGCTAGCATAGCTTGCTCCTCGAACTCGACGGGGCTCAGATAGC
>NZ_JARTVT010000087.1:0-1479 GCF_029625685.1 Mesorhizobium sp. WSM4976 | reverse complement strand
CAAAATCGGCATCCCGACCGAGCATCTGCTGCCCTATGGTCACGACAAGGCCAAAGTGTCTGCCGAGTTCATCAAGTCGGTGAAGGGCAACAAGGACGGCAAGCTGATCCTGGTCACCGCCATTAACCCGACGCCTGCCGGCGAAGGCAAGACGACCACCACAGTCGGCCTCGGCGACGGCCTGAACCGCATCGGCAAGAAGGCGATCGTCTGCATCCGCGAGGCCTCGCTCGGCCCGAATTTCGGCGTCAAGGGCGGGGCCGCGGGTGGCGGCCTTGCCCAGGTGGTGCCGATGGAGGACATGAACCTCCACTTCACCGGCGACTTCCACGCCATCACCACCGCGCACAATTTGCTGTCGGCGCTGATCGACAATCACATCTACTGGGGCAACGAGCTCGGCATAGACATCCGCCGCGTCGCCTGGCGCCGCGTCATGGACATGAACGACCGCGCGCTGCGCGAGATCATCTGCTCGCTGGGGGGCGTCGCCAACGGCTATCCGCGTGAAGCCGGGTTCGACATCACCGTCGCCTCGGAAGTGATGGCGATCCTGTGCCTCGCCACCGATCTCAAGGATCTCGAGAAGCGCCTCGGCGACATCATCGTCGCCTACCGCCGCGACAAGTCGCCGGTCTATGCCCGCGACCTCAAGGCCGACGGTGCCATGGCGGTTCTGCTCAAGGACGCCATGCAGCCCAACCTGGTGCAGACGCTGGAGAACAACCCGGCCTTCGTCCATGGCGGGCCGTTCGCCAACATCGCGCATGGCTGCAACTCGGTCGTCGCCACCACGACCGCGCTGAAGCTGGCCGACTATGTCGTCACCGAAGCCGGCTTCGGCGCCGATCTCGGCGCGGAAAAGTTCTTCGACATCAAGTGCCGCAAGGCCGGGCTGAAGCCCTCGGCGGCGGTGATCGTCGCGACCGTACGCGCCATGAAGATGAATGGCGGCGTCAAGAAGGAAGACCTCGGCAAGGAAAACATCGAAGCGGTCAAGAAGGGCTGCGCCAATCTCGGCCGCCACATTGAGAACGTGAAGCAGTTCGGTGTGCCGGCGGTGGTCGCGATCAACCACTTCACCACCGACACCGAAGCCGAGATCCAGGCGATGAAAGACTTCGTCAAGGCGCAGGGCGCCGAGGCGATCCTGTGCAAGCACTGGGCGCAAGGCTCGGCCGGCATCGAGGACCTCGCCCGGAAGGTCGTAGAAATAGCCGAGTCCGGCGCCTCCCAGTTCTCGCCGCTCTATCCCGACGAGATGCCGCTGTTCGAGAAGGTCAACACCATCGTCAAGCGCATCTATCGTGGAGACGAGGCGATCGCCGACAAGTCGATCCGCGACCAGTTGCATGCCTGGGAACAGGCCGGCTACGGCAACCTGCCGGTCTGCATGGCCAAGACCCAGTACTCCTTCTCGACCGACCCGAACCTGCGCGGCGCGCCGACCGGCCACACTGTGCCGGTGCGCGAGGTCAG
>NZ_JARTVT010000086.1:0-1498 GCF_029625685.1 Mesorhizobium sp. WSM4976 | reverse complement strand
GCATGAGACTTCCTGTGTCAACCTGTTGTGAGCAAGGCGTTTGCGGCGGGGTGTTTTTGGGGATCGTAAGGGGTGCCGTCTTGCCAGGCGCGCCAGATGATCCTGAGCCAAGCCCTGGCGAGGATGCGCACGGCATGAGGATGCCTGCAGCCTCGCTTTCTGGCGTCCTGATAGACCTTCGCGGCCCAGGGGCTGGCATGCCTGGAGTTGTCGGCGAAGCAGGTGAGCGCGGCGCGCAGTCGCTTGTTGCAGGCCCATCGCCATGTGACGGCGCGGGATTTGCCGCTCTGGTAGGTGACGGGGGCGACGCCGGCCTCGGCGGCCAGGTGTTCCTGGCTCTGGAAGCGGTCACGCACGTCGCCCAGCTCGGCGGTAATCTGTGCGGCGCAGATCTTTCCGGCGCGCGGGAAGGACATGACGATCTTTCCTTCGGGCAGCTCGGCGACGGCATGCTCGATGCGGCTGGAGAGCCTGGCGATCTGGGAGACGATGCTTTCGAGGGTAGTGGCGATTGCGCGCGCGAGTTCGCCCTTGGCATCGGCTTCGGCTTCGGCGGCCATGGTAGTGGGAGCGGCGCGCAGCCGGGCGAGCACGTCGGCGACGCTGCGCCGGCCACAATACTGGTTCTGGGCAAGGAAGGCGGCCATGCGCTTCACACCCAAGCGGCTGGCACTTTCGGGCGTGGGATAGCGCTGGAGGAAGGCCAGTGCGATCGGGCTTGCGATGTCGGCGAACAAACCGGCAGCGCCAGGCCAGAAGCTTTCGAGCAGGGCTCGGAGTTGGTTGGTGAGCACGAGTCTTGTGGCAACGAGATCGTCGCGTCCGCGCACCAGCGCGCGCAGCGCCTTGATGGCATCGGATTGGGGCCTGAGCGGGGTCAGCCGGTGCCCGTCGGTGCGCAGAATGTCGGCAAGGATGTAGGCATCGCCAGGATCGCTCTTGGCGGCGACGGCGCGGTAGCGCGGTCGGCACGCCTTGACGACATTGGGATGGACCGGCGTGACGACGAAGCCGACGTCGACCAAGGCGTCGACGAGCAACCCGCTGGGCCGTTCGATGGCGATCGGCGTCTCGCCGGGCGGCCCATGCCGTCGCAGACGCGCAACGAGATCGGCAAGCCCATCGCGATCATGGGCCACGACAAAGTGGTCGAGGACCTTGCCGGCGGCGTCGACGACGCAGACGGCATGACTGGACCCGCCCCAGTCGAGCCCGACGAAAATGGTCATGGATGCACCTCACTGAACTGGAGTATGGTGCCCGGTGCCGGGAGCCCTCACGGGTTGCTCATCAATCGGCGCTCTGGACGCATCTTGGCCGACATCTCCGTGGCGCATCTTCCTGTAGCCCGTCTGCGGCTTCCGGCCACCGCAACGCCGCTAGTCTCATGCGGGCCCTCATCGGGCAAGCGACGCAGGCAGTCGTCACGGTGGCGCGGGACCAACGCCCAATCAGCTCTTAAACTGATTCAACGCAATCGTGAGGTTGCCTGATGAGC
>NZ_JARTVT010000085.1:0-1529 GCF_029625685.1 Mesorhizobium sp. WSM4976 | reverse complement strand
GCTGTTGAAATAGGCACTCGCCACCGGACCGCAGCGGTGATTCACTGGTTTCCGAAGGGATTCGGAGGTGACGAGTGCGCGGCGGCAACGATCGAACTGGCGAACTGTTCAGCTATGTTGACCTTGATGCGCGGGTGCGGCGCAATCATCCGTTGCGGACGATCCGGTTAATCGTGAGCGAAGCGCTGTCGACGCTGGAGCGGGACTTCGCGGCGCTGTATTCGCCGATCGGAGGCCATCGATCCCGCCGGAGAAGCTGCTGCGGCGATGCTGTTGCAGGCGTTCTATTCGATCCGCTCGGAGCGGCTGTTGATGGAGCGGCTGGAATACGACCTTCTGTTCCGCTGGTTCGTCGGCATCGGCGTCGACGACGCGGCGTGGGACCATTTGGTGTTCTCCAAGAACCGCGACCGGCTGCTTGAGGGCGACATCGCGGCGAAGTTCCTGGCGGCGGTGCTGGCCCAGCCCAGGGTGAAGAGGCTTCTGTCGACCGATCACTTCTCGGTCGACGGAACGCTGATCGAGGCGTGGGCGTCGATGAAGAGCGTCAAGCCGAAGGACGGCTCTGGCGAGCCGCCGTCTGAGGGCGGCGGGCGCAACGCCGAAGCGGACTTCCATGGCCAGAAACGATCGAACGAGACGCATGCCTCAACCACCGATCCTGACGCCAGGCTCTACCGCAAGGGGAAAGGCAAGGAGACGAAGCTATGCTTCATGGGACATGGCTTGATGGAGAACCGCCACGGCCTGCTGGTCGATGCCTGCCTGACGCTGGCCGACGGGCACGCCGAGCGGGTGGCGGCGTTGCACATGATCGAGCCTTGCGCCGACCAGCCAGCCGCGATCATGCTCGGCGCCGACAAGGCCTACGACGCGGAAGACTTCGTCAATGAGCTGCGCTCGATGAGGGTGACGCCGCATGTAGCGCAGAACACGAGCGGCCGTAGTTCGGCCATCGACGGGCGCACCACCCGGCATAGCCGCTATGCTGTCAGTCAGCGTATTCGCAAGCGCATTGAAGAGGCGTTCGGCTGGATCAAGACGGTCGCCGGTCAGCGCCAAACCAAGTTCCGCGGCCGGGACCGCGTCGGATGGGGCTTCACCTTCGCTGCCGCCGCCACAATCTGGTGCGGCTGCCGAAGCTCATCGCTGGGAGCAACTGACATGGCCAAGGTTCCAGCCATCGCCAAGGCCTTTGCGGGTCGCTGGCGTATCGTCGAAATGGATGTCTGGGACAACGATTTCCTCGATCTCGTCGAAGAGGCGCATCTGATCTTCAAGGGCGCGGCGGACGGCGAGATCGGCTTCGGCGCCCTCAAAGGCTTCCTTGATGTCCGCTACGGCGCGCGAGACGGCTCGGCCTGCGCGGAATTCTCGTGGGAGGGACACGACGAAGGCGATCCTGCTTGCGGTCGCGGATGGGCGATGATCGGCACCGCGGGTCGCCTCGTCGGCCACTTCTACATCCACAATGCCGACGATTCAGGCTTCGTCTGCGAGCGCGCCTGACTTCTTCAACAGCCTGCTAG
>NZ_JARTVT010000084.1:0-1621 GCF_029625685.1 Mesorhizobium sp. WSM4976 | reverse complement strand
CCGTGATCCGCATATTGTGCCAGGTCCATCGCAGCAACTCCGTGCATTGCCAGAAACTATGACGCCATATAGCGTCAGCAATGCCGTTATTTCAAGAGCTGCTCGGCTTCTCCCCGCGACGCCCGTGCCAGACTATGGGGCGCCGCCGTCCCAGGCCTGCTTGTTGGCCCAACGCCAATGAGATCGAAGCCGCCTCATTTACCCCCGACCTGATCTCGGGCGTGCTCGACGCACCGCCGATGCTCGCCATGGATGGCCGACCTGATCCTGTTCAAGACGGCGACCTTGACCGCCTTCGGCCTTCAACGCAACGGCGTTTGGGGCGAAGAAACCGCGTTGCAGAAGATCGAGCATCTGGGTCTCATGTTCGGAGCCTTGCCCGACGCCAGCGCCGCGGATCGGCCCATATAGCTTTTCATGGGATGGCCACAGCTCGCTATTAGGCGCATAGTGTTGGCATCGTCGGCAAAGTCTAAATGGACTTCGGCGACTGAGAGACAGCGTCGCGCTCCCGTCTGAACAAGATCAGGAGAGCGAACATGCCCCCAAAAATTGCCGAGAGCTTCGCGCGCTGGGGTGACGCAGATGCGCAGCTGCTTGTGGAGGTAAGGGACTACATCGAGCAAGTTAGAGAGATGCTAGCCGAGACAGAAGCACTGCTCGCTCCGTCTCGAGCAGGCTCAAAACAATCAGGGGAATCAATGCCGTACACGGTTATATGGTATGGAAGGCAAGGTCTCATCGATAAAATTTCGTTTGACGCCGAAAAGACAGCAAAAGATCACGCAACGTCGATGTTCGCGATCCGGAAGAGCGACGATGGCGTCATATCGGTTGAAGTCCGTAAGGACAACGGCGCCGTCGTCTTCAGCCACGCTGAAAATTACTGAGAGGGCACGTTCATGTGCATCAGAGAGTGACCAAGCTTTCCGACTTGGGGCCGCCCCTCTCCAACTTTGTGGGTTCGTCCTGCTGCCGAAGAGGAGGATCATTTTCATCTTTGTCGAGGCTGTGGCCAAGCAGTTGATGAACGGGACTTAAGGCAGGTGCAATGGCACCAGCAACCTGCCCATAGGAGGCTGGACTTAGACAGCTGAGAATCCACGCACCTAAATTATGGGGCACGGTCAGCCCCGCTCAGAATTAGATAGGACTCCCAGCAGCATTCAGTGTTAGCGTATATCGGGCGCTAACCTCCACCCACTGGAGAAACCGGCGACGGGGCTGGTGATTTGGGGTCGCCAGCCTGCCGGTTGGCGCACTGCCTTCGCGATTGGATCGGCTACAAGGCCTCTCAACGACGCTTCCGACTTCCTCGTTGATCCCACATTTGATAGTCGGAGTTTCGGGGTCGAAAACGGACCGCCGGGCTTTAGCAGGCTGCGGAAAAACTCTTTCGTCTGGGGCCAGTCCGTGATCCGATTCCGCCGGAGAGATTGGAGGATGAGATGCGCGGTGGAGATGACGGGACGGAAGTCTTTTTTCCTATGTGAGCTGCGAGGCTCGGGTTCCATCGGATCATCCGCTTCGAGCCATCCGGGCAAGCTTGAAGTGTTGTCGTCGGATTTTGAGGGACTTTATTCGAAGGTTGGTCGTCCCTCGATCGCGCCGGAGAAGCTGC
>NZ_JARTVT010000083.1:0-1650 GCF_029625685.1 Mesorhizobium sp. WSM4976 | reverse complement strand
GCGCGGAGCTCGTTCAGATGTTCGACGCTTGGGCTATGGAGATGCAGTAGCCGCCACTACCTCCTGGCCCTTCGCCACCCGGCCGCCTGTGCCTCAGCCTCGCTGCAGAACCATCGCTCGCCTTTCAGGGGGTTGATCCGCGTCTCTGAGTAATATTCCTGGCCCGGGACATGATAAATCTTCTGCCCACCGTAATAGCTGATGTTGCCCTTGATATTGCAACCGATTCCGAATGGATTCGAGCTTATCGAAATCCCTGACGTGCCATGATTGAAAGCGTACTGCGTAGCAAAGGCAGAGGCGGCGGCAACGGTCACCAAAACTACTCGTATAGGCGCCTGCCCAGCGCTTTTCCGTCGCCGGCTAGACCGGTCAGCACCTTGATTGCGATAAACCTTGCCCATGCCATTCCCCAAGTAGAGAATGCGGCGCGTCAGGCAGGTTCGTCAAGCACTCGCTAATGCAAGTCTTGACGTTCTTTCGTCGTCGTGTTCCCTTGGGGCAAAGTCAAAAACAATAAGGAGGGAAACAACCCCCATGGCATTCGATCCAGCCAAAGAGCGAGATGAACTGATCAAGCTCCAACACGGGCTGTGCTGCTGGTGCGGCGAGCCGTTCACCGCCACTGGCACACCGAGGGAAGCCACGCTGGAACACGTGAAACCAAAGATGCACGGCGGGACGAACGCTCGCGCCAATCTGGCTGCAGCTTGCAGGCAGTGCAATCAGGATCGTGGCAATCGAATGAACGAGGCCAAGCAGGAAGCCGCCAAGAGGAAAAAGGCAGCGAGGTTGGCTCGACCTACTTCGGCGCTGCGCCGAGCCACTGCCCGAAAGCGAGGCTGAAAGATTTTCAACCCGCGAGGGCGTGCACGATTGCGAAGCCTACGCCGATTGCGAGGCCCGTAGCGAGGCTTTCAGCCAGGCGAAGCGCCAAGGCGCCGTAGCGAGCCTGGAAACGCGCTGGCGGGGCTCTCAGGGCTGCTGCAATGTCGTCAAAGATCGCTTCCATGGTTGCCACCTTGCGATTTCTTCGAGGGCAACCATAGATCGAAACCGCGAATCTGTGAATCCCCCCACGATTACTTGAACGCGTACTTGTAGACTTCTGTGCCGCCCGTTTCCTCTGTGACCCGCACCCATGACGGTTCATTTCTGCGCGCCTGAACCTCTTTCTTGGTTCCGATCGTCGCTGCTTCCCATGGCGTGTTGGCGATAACGGTGTAGCCGGACACTGGCGTCTCGCCAGCCATCTCTTCGACTTGGTAGGTTTTCATGCATTGGCCCCAGTTGGTCACGGACCCAACGATGATTGCGAAGCCTTGTTCCGGCATGGAGGAGCGGCCACGGCAGACGAAAACGGCCCGACTAGGTCGCCTTGTCGACCAGCGGCGTCTTTCTCTTCGGCGGAACGTAGCTGGTGACCAACCGCACTACATCGATGTCCACTGTCACCGGCGGGGACAAATTCACCGTCACGGTATTTTCGTCGACCCGGAGGACATCACCAGTGAGTTCAATCCGCTGGCCTTTCTTCAGCGCCGATGTCCGGTCAACTATCGAGTGTGGAAATCCATAGTTCGGGATCGAGACGCTGACCCTATCTTCGGTCACGCGCTTGCGGACTGTTGCGGTGATGGCGACCTCGTC
>NZ_JARTVT010000082.1:0-1659 GCF_029625685.1 Mesorhizobium sp. WSM4976 | reverse complement strand
GCCGTAGCACCTGCGGAATGAAGGAGCGGCGGCGGCCGAGACAGCGGTGCGCGCAGCTTTTCGCTGCAGGCGCGCACCGCTGGAGGCGGCCATGGCCAGTCAGAGTTTCTCTAGAATGTGAATGTTCACAACCCATTCCGGAGAGACCGACCATGACCACTTCAGATTCTACACCCGCCGGCGCGGTGCTGGTAGCGATCGATATCGCCAAGGTTCGCAATGAAGTTCTGATCGAAGACCCAAGCCACAAACGCCGACGCCGCCTGCAGGTCCTAAACAACCGTGCTGAGCACGACCAGCTGGTCGAAGTCCTGCACACGTACGGTCGCCCCGTGGTCTGTGGCTTCGAGGCGACGGGGAACTATCACCGGCCGATTGCATGGCGCCTGGCTGAGGCTGGTTTCGAGGTTCGACTGGTGTCGTCTCTGGCGCTCGCGCGGACGCGAGAAGCGTTGCACAATAGCTGGGACAAGAACGACCCCAAGGACGCGCAGGTGATCCTGCACATGCTCCGAATACAGGCTACGCAGCGCTACCACGATCCGCTGCGCGCCGGCATCAACGATGTACAGGAACTGTCGAAGACACATGAGGCGATCGCCAGGGCAAAGACCGAGATTCAGCACCGGATCCTGACGCACTACCTGCCGCTGTATTTTCCCGAGATCGATCGCTTCCGAGGAAACAGCCGCAGCGATTGGTTCTTCGCATTCCTCGATGCCTTTCCAACGCCGGCAAGCATCACGGTGCTGACGAAGGAGGAGTTTGTAACAGCAGCTTGGGATGTCGTCGGTCGAAAGGTCAGCAAGTCACAGATTCTAAGGGATATTTACGAGACGGCGCGCTCATCGATCGGACTGCCGCTGCCGCTTGATGCGCCTGCCATTCGCATGTTCCGGATGGTCATTGACGAAGCACGCAATCTGATCCGGCAGCGCAATGAGATTGAAGCGCAGGCCGACGAGCTGTTGCGGCACAGCCAGGATTATCAACTCCTGCGACAAATCCCGGGCATCGGACCGATCAACGCATTGACCATCATTGCCGAAGCCGGCGATCTTCGCCGTTTCGGTCATCATCGCCAATTCCTAAAGTTCTGCGGACTGGACCTCTCGACACAGCAATCAGGCCAATATCGAGGCCAGACCCGCCTTTCCAAATTCGGCAATGCTCGGCTGCGCCGCACCCTGTGGATCGCCGGACAAGTCGCCATCCGCCAGCGGGAGAACGGCTTCCGTCATAAGTTCGAACGCTACATCGCGAGGGATCGCGACAATCCCGATCTACGCCGCAAGGCAATGACCGCTATTACCGCCAAGATGGCGCGTGTCGTGCACGCCGTCGTCAAAGGTGGTTCCGACTACCGGCCCTTCGTTGAAGGGCGGGTGCCAGGTGGAAGAACCTCTGTCAGCTAGGGCCGTGAGGGCATCGCTTCGATGACCCTGTAGATAATGTTCGGGTCTTCCGCCTGGATCAGAAGCTCGTGTTGAGGACGGTGAGGGCCGCCTGCGTGCGTACCCTGTGTTTGCTATGGACGAGACCTTTTCCCTTGCCGGTGGAAGCCGCCTGGTTCGATGACTTGACCAACGTCACGCAGCAAGAGCATGCTGACGAACAGAGAGACCTTGACTGCACGCTCCACTTCCTTCCGCTCTTAGG
>NZ_JARTVT010000081.1:0-1732 GCF_029625685.1 Mesorhizobium sp. WSM4976 | reverse complement strand
CTCGCCCTCCCGCCGCAGCAGGATGAACAACCGCCGATAGCCGAAGCGTCTTCGCTCGTTGGCAAGGTCACGCAGTCGACCGCGCAGCTCGGTCTCTGGCGGACGGCACGACTGGTAGCGGATCATCTTGCGATCGGCGCCGACGAAGGAACAGGCCCGACGCTCCGAAAGGCCCATGACGGCCTGCAGATGCGCGACGGCTTCACGCTTGGCGGCGGGCCTTACCATTAATGGGATGGTCCGCCCCGTCCTCCCGCAGCATCATCACTGGGCAGTCACAACAAAGGAGGTTGCAATGTCCCCACGCAATGCGCCGCGCCCTGCGGCCATCTATGGTGTCGATATCGGCAAGAACATCTTCCACGTCGTCGGCTTGGATAGCGACGGCAAGCCCGTCCAGCGAGTTCGCTTCCGACGCGATACGTTGATGAAGTTCTTTGAGCGGGCAGCGCCGGCAATCGTCGGGATGGAATCGTGCGCTGGATCGCAATGGATCGCCAGGAGACTTCAGGCACTGGGCACAAGGTTCGCCTGATCCCAGCGCAGTTCGTGAAGCCCTACGTCAAGTCGAACAAGAGCGACATCATCGATGCCGAAGCTATCGCTGAAGCCGCCACGCGGCCAACGATGCGATTTGCCGCGATCAAGAGCGAGGAGCAAGCCGACCTCCAGGCCTTGCATCGGGTGCGCGACCAGATGATCGGCACGCGAACCCGTCTGATCAACCAGATGCGAGCATTCTGCCTGGAATACGGCATAGCATTGAGACAGGGCGCCGGACTGTTCAAGCTCGACTTGCCACTGGTTCTCGATGACCTTTCGAATGACCTCTCGCCGGCAATGCGCAAACTGCTCGTGGATCTGTTCGCCGATCTGCGCCAGTTGGAGCAGCGCATCAACGACGTGACGAGGGAAATCGCAGCGATCGCAGACCGAGAAGATGTTGCCCGCCGGCTCATGACGATCCCCGGAATCGGAGCATTGGGAGCCACCGCGCTACTGGCGGCCGTCGGCACCGGATGCCAGTTCCAGAAGGCTCGCGACCTGGCCGCATGGCTGGGGCTGGTCCCTCGAGAATACTCGACCGGAGGCAAGCAGAAGCTACTCGGTATCAGCAAGCGCGGGAACCGCTACGTTCGCAAGCTGCTCGTTCATGGCGCGCGATCATGCTTCCGTCACCTGGATCGAACCCGGGATCTCCTGGGAAGCTGGCTTGATGGGTTGCAGAGCCGGATGCACCCGAACAAAGCTGTTGTCGCACTCGCCGCCAAGATGGCGCGCATTGTCTGGGTTGTCCTGACCAAGCCGGGAGCGCTCTACGAACGCAGGGATCCTGCATTCGCCTGACCCTCTCGGCTCGATTGCAAGGCTCGGGAATAGTGATGACGAAACAGTGGATCAGCATGCCGTAAGCCCTGTGCAAAAAAGCGGGCTTTGTGCCCGAACCATTTATTGGGAACGGCGGGCGCGGATCTCATCATGGCCTGGCTGCAACAGCAGTCCACTCGCGAGAGGCCGGATACATTTATGCAACTGGAATCGTCATCGGCGATGTCGCGAACCCTTGCACGGACGGGGCCGACCATACATTTTTTTGACAGAAGCTCCTTCAGCGCCGCCGCCTCCAGCATCTGGTCGGCCAGCAGCTTCTTCAGCTTCGCGTTCTCGTCCTCCAGAGCCTTCAGGCGCTTGGCGTCGGACACGTCCATCCCGCCATACTTCGCCTTCCAGT
>NZ_JARTVT010000080.1:0-2073 GCF_029625685.1 Mesorhizobium sp. WSM4976 | reverse complement strand
AATGAGGCGTCTTGCATGGCTTCTACACCTGCCTGAATGCCAGAACTGCGTTCGTACCGCCCATGGCGAAGGCGTTGCTCATGGCGACGCGCACCTTGCGCTCCCGCGGCACATTGGGTGTGATGTCGAGGTCGCAAGCGGGATCTGGCTCGCGATAGTTGGCGGTCGGCGGCACGACGTCCTCTTGGATTGCCATCACGCAGGCGATCATTTCAAGCGCGCTCGCTGCGCCGAGGCAATGCGCGTGCGTGGACTTGGTGGAAGAGATGGACATCGAATAAGCGTGGTTTCCAAACACACGCTTGATCGCCGCCGTTTCAGTCTGATCATTGCTCTTGGTACCGGTGCCGTGCGCGTTGAGGTAGTCGACGTCCTCGGCATTCAGCCCGGCATCGGCAAGGCAGGCGCGCATCGCCGACGCTGGCCCCTCGACAGATGGCGCGGCAATGTGGAAGGCATCGGCGGAAAGGCCGACGCCGGCGATCTCGGCAAGAATTGTGGCACCACGCCTCGTGGCATGCTCGTAGCTTTCCAGCACGGCCATGCCCGCACCCTCGCCCAGCACCAGGCCCTTCCTATCGGCGGAGAAGGGCCGGCAGGTATCGGGTGAAAGCACGCGCATTGCTTCCCATGCTTTCAGCACGCCCCATGCGAAGGGTGCGTCGCTGCCCCCGGAAACCATTACGTCGGCCCGGCCCAGCTTGATCTGGTCCACCGCCGAGGCGATCGCATGGTTGGCCGAGGCACATGCGGAGGTCACCCCGAAGACCGGCCCGCGCAAGCCGAGGCTCAAGCTAAGATGGACGGAAGCGGCGCTGGGCATCACCTTTACTCCAGTGAAGAGTTCAGCACGGATTGCGCTACCCAAAAGCAGTGAGCGGTAAGTTTGTTCTGTTGCGTACGAACCGGTAAATCCGACGCCCACTGTCGCGCCGAAGCGATGGGCATTCCCCTCGTCGCAGGAAAGTCCGGCCTGCCGCATGGCTTCGCGCGCTGCAAGCACGGCGAGCAAGCTGAAGCGGTCCATGGAGATGAGATGCCCCCGGTTGATGTCGTGCTGGGGCAGCGCCTTGATCTCAGCGCCGGTCATGCCCTCCAGGTCATGAAGCTCGGAATTGGCGATCGGGCCGATGGCGGAGCGGCCTTCGCGCATCTCTTTCCACATAGAGGCGGCCTCGGTGCCCAGTCCGCACAGGCCGCCCACTCCGGTGATAACGACGCGCCTGTCCATTCAAGCCTCCTTCGCAAGCAAGCCGCGGACGGCTTCCACGACGTCGCCGACATTCTTGAGATTGGACCAGGCATCGGCCGTGTTCATGTCGATCTTGATGCCGTAGGCCTGCTCCACATCCCAGAGGACGTCCGCCAAACCCAGCGAATCGAACCCGAGCGCGTCCAGTTCCGTGGCGATTGTTATCTCGCCGACGAATGACGCAGGCATTCCCTCACCGCTCTCCGACTCGGCGCGTTTCTTGATCAGGGCAATGACGTCCGTTGCGAATTGATCGGCCATTCTGTTTCCTGTCTTTCTTTCCCGCGTTTCGACCTGGACGCGGCTCAGTTCCTGAGGCGCGCCGCGTCGCGAAAGCCATCACGCTTGGGCAACTGACAAAACCCAATGCTCATAAAGCCGGATCAGGTCCGGCCGGTGTGTGGCGTAGGTGCAGTATGACGATGTGAGCCGCTACACGTGCGCGTCTCCCGGTCTGTCCATAGGCTCGGAAGAAGTCGGACAGTTTGACATGGCCGGTCAGTTGCAACTCCCTTTCCCAGCACTCCACTGCCCGGTAGAGCGCATGAAAAATCTCCTTTCGGGCGGTTTCTTAAGACGCTCGCCACGCCATGAGGCAGTGGGGGCATCGGTGTCCATCAGGTGCTTCTGCCCATGCAGGATTCCAGAACATTGATGAAATCGTTTGTTTCGATGAAAGGCATCCACACTTTGGATGGTTGACCACGCTTTTCAAAGATCGTGAACTACATCTCCTCGTTGTGCTCGACGCACTCCGGACAAGTAACCTCATGGGCGCGGCATGCAGGATTAACCGAGCCCAGCCGGTCATGAGTGCGGCC